>JAISNF010000081.1 GCA_031276415.1 Planctomycetaceae bacterium | reverse complement strand
TTCGTATTTTCAAAAATAATCTGCGAAATTTTACGTAATCTATGGTCAATTTTATTTTCCTCCTCTGTGAACTCTGTGTCCTCTGTGGTTAATAAAATTGACAGTTACAAAAAATGTATGTAATATTTCAGTGGAATTTTTGCTTCTCAATCTCGTCCCTGGCGGGGTTGTCGAAATAACATTAACCCGTTGTAGAGACACAATACATTGTGTCTTTACGATTCCGGCGGTTAAAACCGCCGGCTACATTGGAAATGCCCCAATGGGGCAATTTTGATCAATTTATATTGGGAGATTGGGAAACAAAAACAAATTTTAAAATGTGAAGGAGTATATTCACCCTCCACTCTCCACTACAACAATAGTTCCTCTTTTCATTTTCCGATAATTAAGTTATACTTTGGAGAACTTCTAAAAATCACAAATATATTTTTATTAACCGCTGTATTAACCGCTGATTTTTATTAACCACAGAGGACACAGAGAACATGAAGGAAATTTTTAATTTTTAATTAAAACCGAAAAGTTATTTAGTATTATAATTGGCTGTTAATCTAAAATGACTTTTCAAAATTTCTTTTTTGTGAACTCTGTGTCCTCTGTGGTTAAATTTTTCTGTGGTTAAATAAAAAAACAGTTGTTAGAAGTTACCATAAAAACGTCCGTAAATAGAGAAGAAATTTAATAAGTTTAATAAAGGAGTTTAATAAAATGTCGCCCGTTGCTCAAAATATTATTAACCGGCTCGATCAACTTCGCCAAAAATGGTGGATATTCACTCTTCTTAGTTCCTCCGTTTGGGCAATCAGCGCATCATTAAGTCTTTTTATGATTTTTGCGTTTATTGACACCTTTTTCCGGTTGCCGCAAACAATTCTCGCTATCGGATTTACGATTTGGCTCCTGACAACAATTGGTTTGCTTGCGTTTGTTGTCCGCCGCGTTGTTATCAGCCAACGCTCGCTCGAAGGAACCGCCCGTTGTCTCGAAGCCGAAAATCCCGAATTGGAAAGCCATCTTATTAACCTCGTGCAACTTTCCAATGATACGGAAAATGTGAATCGCGGTTTTTGTCGGGCAGCCATCGAACAAGCCGCAAAAACAGTGGAAACATTTCCGTTTGAATCGGCAACCAGCAAAGAAACACGTTTCCGGCGTTTTCTTTATTCACTCCAAACACCGCGTGATTTTCTCGAAGCCTGTGTTTGTCTTATTTTTTTGAGTATTTTGGCTTTTATCGGCAGTTCTGTATTTCCCAATTGGAGTTCCGCCGCAAACCGGTTGACGCAACCTTGGGATTTTGTGCCGTCAGTTGGAACCGTTCAAATTGAAGTCAAACCCGGAAATACCGAAGTTTTACTCGGAACTTCTCTTCAAATTATCGCCGAAACCGAAGAACCCGTTTCGGAAAAACCCTTCACTGCAACATTGTTTGTTCAAACAGACGGAACCGACAAAGAAGAAAGAATGTTGATGTTTGCCGATGAAACCGTTCCGAAAAGCAACAATAACATCGACAATGACATCGACAAGAACGAAACCAAACCCTTGCCGGAAAACCGCATCGGAAAAACGTATTCCGTAACGATTCCTGTTGTCGCCAAACCGGCAACCTATCGGGTTGAGGTCGGCGATTCGCAAAGTCCGAAGTTCAAAATCGGCGTTTTGGAAAAACCGGCTGTTGCCGATGCGGAAGTGGTTTACACATACCCCGCTTACATGAAACGTCCGCCAAACACGGTGAAACTTCAAACGCCTGATCTTGCCGCTCCGCAATACACTTCGGCGGAACTCCGTATTCGTTCCACTGTTCCGATTACTTCGGGGCGGCTCGATTGGGACGGCGGCGGAACTGTCGGAACCGTACAAGATAACGGCAATTATCTTTTTGCGAAAATTGATCTGATTCGGTCAATGTCGTACAAAATCCGGTTGCAAAAAGATGCCTTTGAGGATCCGGTTCCGCGTATGAACAGTGTTCGGGTTGATGTTGATCGTGTTCCGGTTGTTGAAATGATTCGCCCAACCGGTGACGTAACCATTGGAATCGGTCAAAGCGTTCCGATTGCGGTCAAATTAACCGATGATTTCGGAATTTCCGCCGCTTGGATCGAAACGAAAATCAAGGATAATTCCAAAGATGAAGGAAAATCTTCGGAAAAGTCCGCAGAAAATGCGGCGGGAAATTCGGCGGGAAATAAAGAATCCGTTGAAAAAATTCATCGTTGGGCAATTGACGACAAAAATCCGGCAACTCTTCTTGATTTGGAACATATTCTGACGATTACGGAAAAAATGATTAAACCGGAACAAACGTTAATGGTTCGGGTTGTTGCGTTGGACAATCGGGTTTATCATAATCCGACTTGGGGGCTTGATCTCAAACCGCAGGAAACCGCCGGACCTTGGCGGCTTATCCGAACTGTCAATCAAAACGAAGCCGTCAAAGAAACAACCGAACAACTCAATACATTGCGGGATTCGTTGCGGAAATTGATGGAAAAACAAATCCGTAACCGTGTTCGAACCGGTCAAATTACCGATAAACAAACTCTTGATGAACGTTCTGCTCTTGCCGGTGAAAACCGGACGATTCAGGTTGAAATTCAAAAGGAAGGAATCCGAATTGTTAAATCAATTCCTGCGGATAGCCGGACAGAAGATTTGATGATTAAACGCGACTTAAACAAACTGGCGTTTGGGGCAATGACCAAAGCAGTGGAACAAGCCGATGCGATTACGAAATTGACGGCTGTTGAAACTTTTGAAGTTCCGTCAAAGGAATTGAACGAGTTGCAAGGTCAGATTGCCGATGCGTTACGGAATATGATTGGAATTGCGCGGGCAGCCGAAACCAAAGCCCTTGAAGAAATGGGACACCGCAACGAAGATGATTTACCGGATGATGTTCGCAAAAAAATGGAAGCCTTGAAAAAGACAGTGGACGAAGCCGTTGAAGCCCAGCGGAAAGTGGTTGACGCCGCCAAAAATCTCAACAAGGAAAATGTTGAAGACTTTTCCGAAGAGGAAGAACAACTCGTTAAACAACTTCAAGCGGCGGAAGATGCGTGGGAAAAGTTTATCAATGAACTTAATTCCGATTTGAGCAAATTGCCGTTTCAAGATTTTTCCAATGCGACATTGCTTCAGGAAATGGTGGAGATTCAAACGGAAATTCTGAAAAAGAACGGTGATAAAGGCGATCTTGAAAAATGCAGCGATATTGCGGTGCCGTTGGAGCAACTCGGAACCGAAATGGCGGAGGAAATTACGTCACACATGGAAAAATGGTTGCCGGACACGGCGGATCGTGAACGTTGGTCGCAAGAAGAAACGGTTAATGACGATGAAAAAGAGGCTCCTATGGCGGAATTGCCGTTGGAACTTGAAGATTTGATTGGGGAATTGATGGAGGAAGAGGAGGATTTGTTTGAAGAGATGGAAGATGTTACATCAAGTATGATTGATTCACTTGACAAAGGAGCGGGTTGGGACGCAACAGATGGTCCCATTTCAAACAACTCTGCTGCCGGAGTAACCGGCAACCGGTTGCCGAATACCAATGAAATTGCCGGACGATCCGGCGAAGGTCGTCAGGGAAAATCCGGCGGTGAATTTGTTGGTGAAGAAGCGGTTGGGAAAGGCGGACGCAAGACGCCGACCCGTTTAACTCCTGATCCTTACATGAAGGGGCAAATCAAAGATCACAGTCGTGATGCGGTGGGTGGTGCGACTGGCGGCGGTAAAGAAGCGGGTGAAACCGGTGAAGGGCTTGAAGGACCGCAGGCACGAAATCGAGGTGATCGGGAACGCAACCGGTTATCCGGTAAACAAGCCGATTTACGAAACCGTGCTGAAGGAATTGACTTAAATCACATGCGAGTTATGGGTTATCACAACACGGATCTTCTGAAAATGAAAGAGGTTATGTCGCAGGTTGAAATTGATTTACGCGGCGGGCGTTACCAAAATGCTCAACGCCAACGGCGGATTTTATTGGATGCGGCGGGCGATGCCAAAAAACATCTTGGCGGTGAATTTTTCGTCAAAGAAGATAAAACGGTGAATCTCCCGACCAATATTCAGGAACAACTTGTTTCCGGCAATGACGATCCTTCACCAGCCGGTTGGGAATCTGTCAACAAAGAGTATTTCCGCAAACTGTCCGAAGGAAATTAAAGGAAATCAAAACACCGGCAATTAGTGTTGCCCCAATGTTTTTTAAGGTCTGATTTCCAGTCATAAACGAATTAAATTGATTATTTTGCAAGAATTTTGCCGAATAATGCCGAATCTTTTGGTACGAAGCAAGATTCCGATTGACAAAAGTGGTCTTTTAGTTAAAATGTGAAAACTAATTTAATCACAATGCGCTATTTCTTGCCGATTTGTTTTTCGGCAAACGTGTTGGCGGTTATTTCAAAACCTTTGTAGAAACTAAGGAGATTAACAATGGAAAATTTCGTGAGATTTTTGGTTGTGTTTGTTGAAAATTTGTTGGTGAAGTTCCAAGAAATGTTAAAATGGACAATGCAGGCAAGATGGATGGGGGGGGGGGGGGGATTGGCTTAATTAGAGAAGAACGAACCATAGTAAGTGTTCATACTCTAATCTCTTTTCTCAAAACCTCTTAACTCGTTTCCGCTCTTCACCTTTCGGCTTTACATTAGTCGAACTTCTCGTGGTGATTGCGATTATTGGTGTTTTAATCGCTCTGTTGTTGCCCGCCGTGCAAGCAGCAAGGGAGGCTGCAAGACGGATGACATGTACCAACCACTTGAAACAAATCTCTTTGAGTGCTCACAATTTTCACGATACTCACCAACGATTTCCTGCCTATTTTAGTGATCCGTTGGCAAAAGGTATCAATCGGCGAAACCATTTTTTTGTGCTTTTGCCGTTTATCGAACAACAAGCCATGTACGATGCCGCCGTTACTTCCAGCCTTTCTCCTACTACGGGTGATAATGGTCAATCGATCCGTCCCATTACCACATTGCTTTGCCCGTCAGACAGCGAATCAACCGGATGGAATGCCAATGGTTATGAAAGTGGCAACATTAAGACAAGTTATGTTGGCAGTTTAGCAGATTTACCAACAGTCATTTTTGATGGTTCCCTGGCTTTTCACATACGTGCTTGGCTTGAATCTGCGTTACGCCCGCGTGATTTTTCAAGCATTACGGATGGCACATCAAACACCGTGATGCATTCGGAGCATCTAATCAATGATGCACTCAGTGCCACAGATGCTGGAGGAAATTACAAACGGCGTACTGCTCGTGTTACAGGCGGAGGATATTGGAATCCTCCTCAAAATTGTTTGCAATTAAAAGGTTCCGGTGGAGAATATCTCGACCCAACCCAAGTTATTTGTTACACATGGCATGCGAATGGGATGCGGGCTTTTGATAATATGTTACCAATTACTGCTTTTCATACGGTATTACCTCCCAATTCTCCCTCATGTAATTATACCGGTAACTTTAATGAGGGAATCGTGAGTGCAACCAGTGCTCATTCCGGTGGTGTCAATGTTTCGTTTTTAGACGGCTCTGTTACTTTTATTAGCGAAACTATTCATGTTGCGAATTTGACTACGGTTGCAGATACAGTAGCCAATGTTGTTGCACGAAGTTATGATCGGGATTCCGGTCTGAGTGCGCCGCCGGTTTCCTATGGACTTTGGTCGGAATTAGGAAGTATCAACGGCGGTGAAACCGCATCAAAACCATAATTATTTTGATTTTCGTATTAACATTTCTCATTACGTCTGACCGGAAACAAACAGTATTTCCTGTCAGATGTTTTAATCTTTTACAATTAATAAACTCCCATGTTACGAACAAACCCTTTCATAATTTTAGTGTTTATTGTATTTATTTTGCCAGGTTGCCGAAACAATAATCCTTATGGAACAATTCCCGTTTCCGGTACAGTTAAACTGGATGGTAAACCGATTGAAGGTGTTAAAATTACTTTTTTACCAATTACTGCCGGAAAAATGGATGCATTTGGAATGACAACTCAAAACGGAAGTTTTGTTTTATCAACCGGCGGAGCAAAATTCGGCGGCGGTGCACAACCAGGAGAATATAACGTTATTTTCTCCAAAACCGATATCGAAGACAAATATAAAATCGATACAGGATTATCTCCTGAAGAATATAATAAAAAATACAGCGTTTCCGCACCGCCTTTTATCGCACCAAAAATTCATCTTATTCCAGAAAAGTACAATAACCCATTAACTTCGGGTATTGCTCCGGTTAAGATTGAAAAAGGTAAAAAAAATGTTTTCGATTTTGACTTGTCGACAAAATAATGCGGTGAAACATATTCGTCGACAGGGAATCAGAGAAATATTGGCAACTTGTGTTGTTCTAACATTTTGATTTCTGATTTTCGCCCGAAAACAGGGGCACAGTCTATTAATGAGGTTGTTGAT
>JAISNF010000540.1 GCA_031276415.1 Planctomycetaceae bacterium | reverse complement strand
TAAAATACAACCGGTTAATTTTGTTAATGAGGTTGCGTGTGTGTTGTATCTTTGGCTACTGAGGTTGTTTTGTTTAGGAAAATTAGGTAGAAATGAGGTAGTTGTTAGTTAATAGTTAGTAGTGAATAGTGAATAGTTCGCAAGCGGATTAAAACCGCAACCGTCAATAATTCCGCTTGCGAAACATTATTAACTATAAACTATTAACTATAAACTATTAAGTTTCCTAAGTCCCGGTTATGCACATCACACCCCTGGCAGGGTTAAGATTGAGAAATAAAAATTCCACTGAAATATTACATAATTAAAAAAAATTCTTCTCTGTGTCCCCTGTGGTTAATATCTGGTGGTTAATAAAAATAAATTTGTGGTTTTTAGAAGTTTCCAGAAAATAATTTGTGTCCATCTGCGAAAATCTGCGCTATCTACGGACTTGGTTTTTATTTTTATGTTCTTTGCGGTAAAAATAGAATAGGATAGACGGTTTTCTTCAAGAATTATGTTGTCGAAAATGTTGCGGCAGAACTCCATGAAGATACCTGGTCCCCCGTCTCCATGCGAATACGAATATAATATGATGTTGCCGATTGTAAACCGGTTAATGAAACAATATTTTTTACAGCATTTTTTGCTACAGTAAATTTCTTTTGAGCATCCCATAATATTCCGTCAAGTGACCACTGAATCCGGTAAGTTTTCTGTACGGAAAATGGACTGTCAAAAGAAATCTTCAACGTTTTTGCCGCAGCAGATTCCAATAATAACCCCTCAGGAGCAAGAGCAGTGTTGGATGTAAGTAATGTTGTCGTGTTTGTTTTTGCAGCAGTTCGGCTTTGACCGGTTGAATTGGACGCAAAAACTTGATACGAATATCGCGTCAAAGCATCTAATCCGTTGTCAATGTACAATAAATCAGATGTCGTTGCAATTTGTTCCCATATTTTTTGTGCGGTATTATATCTCAGGATGTGATATTCAGTTGCGTTGGCGGCGGCTTTCCATGTCAAAGCAATCGTTCCCGAATCCATCGCCGACGCTTTGAGTTTGCCCGGTGCTAACGGAATCGCAATAGCGGTTGTTACAGTAAGAGGAGTTCCGGCAAGCGATTTTCCGGTTTTTCCAACGGCAATAACACGAAATTCATATTTTGTTTCGGGTTTTAACGATTTAACTGTTAATTCCGTTGTTTTAGAAGTTCCGGAAGAAACCCAACGCGTTCCGTTGAATTTTTCGATCAAATAACTTTTGGCTCCCTCCACAGCATCCCATGCAAGAGTAATCTGTTTGTCCAAAATTTCTGCAGCAGACAAACCGGTTGGTGTTGCCGGAGCGGTTGTAACGGATTTTGATTTCGATGCTTCCGAGTGAACGGCTGCGTCCGTTCCTAAGGCAATAATCCGGTATTGATAAACAGTGTTCGGATCACAATTCGTATCAATCCATTCTTTGACATTTTCCGGCACATCCAATTGTGTTACGGATTCCCAGAGAATAGAATCTTCCAAAGAACGTTCAATCCTGTAACCGGAAACTCCCTTCATCGAACTCCACGTAATCTTAACAGAATTGTTATTCAAAACAGTAATTCGCGGAACCGTCGGCGTTTTCACTCTTGTTGTTACTGTAACAGATTGAGAAGGACTGCTTGTTCCCGCTTTGCTTGTTGCCGTAACACGATAATAATAAGTTGTTGTCGCCTTATGACCGGATATCGTAACTTCCGTTGAAATAGCGGAAACAGCGGAAACCTTTTTCCAAACATTTCCGTCCGCCGAGCGTTCGACAATATATTGTGTCGCATTTTCAACAGCGTTCCAGAACACTTTAATTTTTGTGTCATTAATGGCTTCGGCGGTTAAACCGTTGGGAGATAAAACCGGCGCAAGTGCCGGTGTTGTAACAGTTAAAACCTTTGAGGACTTTGATTCTCCGGCTTCGTTCAAAGCAATCACGCGAAAATAATGTTTCATTCCGGCAGCAAGATTCACCGCCTTGCCACCGGTTCCGGTAATAACCGAACTGCCAAGTTTTTTCCAATCGCCCGATTTTCCCGTCAATGAATATTCCAAACGATAAGAACTTGCTCCGTCAACGGCATTCCACGATAAATCGATAGTTGACGAATCAAGAACGGTTCCTTTCAAACCGGTCGGCGCATTCGGCAGAGCAACCGGCGTTGAAACTGTTACCGAATTTGACGGAAGCGATTCGCCGGCTTTACTGATTGCGATCACTCTGTATTGATAAGTTGTCGAACTTTTAAGATTATTGTGCTGAAAAGAATTTGAGACGGATGTTCCGATTGAAGTCCATCGGTCTTTAACAGTATCAAAAAATTCGACACGATAATTAGTTGCATGAACCGCCGTATCCCATGAAATTCGTACAGCATTGGAATTAAGAGCGGAAGCATTGACATTCAACGGCGCAACAGGAATTTCCGCATTGGTTGTTGACGAAATAACCGAACTTGCTCCCGACAAAACGTAATAGTTTAAAGCGTAAACACGATAAAAATATTTCGTATTTGAATTAAGTCCGGTATCCGTAAACGATAAATCGTTTCCAAAATAAACTTCGCTCCAACTTCCAGTCGACGAAAGAGAACGCTCCACACGATATGCCGTAACGTTAAAAGATTCCTTCCACGAAACAGTAATACTTTGTGAATCAGATACCGTTATTTTGAGACCGCCGGGAGTTGTCGGTTTCGCCGGTTTTTCAACCGGCATTGTTGCAATATTCGACCAATCGGAATTACCTGTTTCATTAACGGCACGAATTCGGAATTGATAGGAAATTCCTGCGTTAATTGAAACTGAAATCTGCGTTTGGTTGGCGTCGGGTTTATTATTGGACGAAATCCACGTGTTGCCCGCATCGGTTGAATATTGCAACTCAAATCCCGTTTCATTTCGGGAATTGTCCCGCCATTGCAGTATAACCGAATTATTCGCAACGTTAATAAGGGAAAGATTGGTCGGAGATTCCGGCGTCGAAGGATTATTCACAACAAAAATATCGGCACAATTCAGCCGTCCGCCGCTGACCACTTTTCCGGAAAGATTGGATAACGGTTCGGCGGAATTAATAATTTTGGCTTTGATTTCCGCCGGAGACAACGCCGGATTATTCGCTGCAAGAATTGCCGCCGCTGCGGAAACAAACGGAGCCGCCATACTGGTTCCCGACATCAAACCGTAAGCACCGTTTTTTGTCGTACTGTAAATGGAAACACCCGGAGCCGCCAGATCAACAGTTGTTCGTCCGTAATTACTATTACTTGCCAGTTGACCGTTTTGATCAATTGATGCTACAGCAATTAGATTATCAAGATCATTATAATTTGACGGATAATGATATTTTGTATCGTTATCACTTCCGTTATTTCCGGCAGAAGCGGTAACAACAATTCCGGCATTTCCAGCATTTTCAATTGCCCGACCAACAGCGGCGTCTTCGGTGTAATAACCGAGACTCATATTAATAACCGCAACATTAACACCGCATGATTTCAAACCGATGACATAATTTATTGCCGAAACAATATTCGCTGTTGAACCGGTTGAGCCGGAAATAACCTTGACCGGCAAAATCTGTACACCCGGAGCCGCTCCCGTACCGCCAAGATGATTATCACTCACTGCTCCGATAATTCCTGTAACATGCGTTCCGTGTCCGTCCGTGTCCGTAACATTCGCATTGCCTGAAACAAAATTCCAACCGTTAATATCATCAATAAAACCATTGCCGTCATTATCAAGTCCGTCACCGGCGATTTCTGTAGTATTAATCCAGATATTGTCGTGTAAATCGGGATGTGTCAATGTCGTCCCGCTGTCAAGAACAGCAACAACAACTCCTGTTCCATCGGAAATTTTCCAAGCCGTACCAACATTGATCGAATCAAGTGCCCATTGTTTGTTCACATCAGGATCATTGACATCTTGCGCAATTCCAGATGTCGTAATAGCATAATTCGGTTGCCAAAAATCAAAGTAATCGGAATCGGCTAGAATTTCAGATTGTTTCGGATTTTCAATCTCAGTCAGGAGCAGACCGGGACTTCCCAATCCGCTCAAAACCGTAATTCCGTAAGGCGTAAGTTGTTCGGCAATAGAAGCAACCGATGTTGCCGTTTGCAGAACATGCTGATTCAGTTGAACAATCCACTGGTTCGCAATTTGATTGGCAACTGTGCCGGAATTGAGCGTATCACCGGAATTGGCGGGCAATGATGCGGACGGTGATTCTGAAATTTCCGGCGTAATCTGTGTTGTAATTTGTGCGGAATCGTGATTTTTCTGCTCAAACGATTCAAACCAATCAATCGCAATTTCAGTGTGATATGGAAGAGCAAGCGGAGAAACAGAAAGAAGTTCGCGTTGTTCCAGCGATTCCAAATTCAGTGAACGCCGTTTAAACACAGACAGATTTTTTTTTGCCGATTGTTTTTTACCGAAAAAAAATACAGACATTGAAAACATTGTTTTGCTAAACTAAGCAAGATACAGAAAATACGAAAAATAATTAGTCTTGTTGGTTTACGATGATATTAACAATAATTTTTGGTATTCCAAAAACAAGATAATTTATTATACTTCTTTTTCATCGAAAAGGGACTCAAAAAATTTGAAATTTTCGGGAAGAAAAAGAAAATCTTGGGGAATCTGGGTTCTTTTTATGACGATAGTAAATTTTACGGAATGGTTTTTTTCGGTATGTTCTTTAATGTTTAACATGGAGTATTATCAATGTCTGGAGTTCAAGAAATCGACAAAGTTCTTCAATCTGTTCGTCATGCGGCTTATCAATACGGTCTTTTTTCCGAAGGAGCGATGGGGCAACAGATTTTATTACTTGGCGATTCATTTTATGGTTATCGTTTTACGTCGAAAGAATTTACGGCGATTTGGTCTGCGTCGGATCAGATGCTGAAAATATTTGATCCTAATGGAAAATGTCTTGGTCATTCACTGTTATATGTTCGTGTTGATCAAGTGATTGACGGACAAGGTTCGATTCGGCTTTCCGATTCTTATGGAACACGAAAAGTCGCCTAACAAAATTGGCTACCTCTAAAAATTCCTGATTGATTTAATACAGAATTTAATATGGAATGAAATCAATCAGGAATTTTTATTTTTACAATCTTAAACGTTAAGAGTAGACGAGGTACGTATCCTATTAGATACCTACCTCGCCTACTGTTTGGTGTTTCTTGTAGGTTGTGTTTCGCCGAAGTGTTGCCTACCTTGAATTATTCTCAAACCACTGAATAATTCCAAAAACACAATCTGCATAATCTACATAATCTGCGGACAAAAAACTGTCCTACAAAACCGAAAAAAGAAATATTATTGAGGTTGTGGTGATAATATAACGTTTGAAGATAGAACAAACGAAACGATTTGTTTTATTTTTTGGGGACAAGAAATAAAACAATCTTATGATTAGTAAACAAAATATAATTGTCGAAATCGAAATTGGATAACGAATAGCAAAGGAAATCATCATAAAAATTGATAATAACAATTGAGCAAAATCACAATCATTTTGTACTGATATACCAAAAACGAAATTCTTTGATTTGATTATTTTAGAAAAATCAATTTTTTGTTAGAATGCTACAGATTATGTCAAAATTGTTTCGCCTAATTGGTTTAGTATTTTTTTTATTAAAAAATACTAATTTTTGTACTGAAATATTTATTAAAAAGTCTTTTTGACAGGAATGTCTGGATTCTTACTGTAATAATTGTTATTTTGTTTATTGTTTCGTTAATCTTTTTTTTTCAATATCTCTTATACTTACAGTCAATAGGATTGTACTGATTTAGAGGCGGCGTTTCGCCGAAACGCCGCAACGGTTGATCGGGAATTACCACAGAGTCAACTGTCGGCGAGTACGCCGGCGCAACCTTTCGCCGAACGGTTGACTACCTAATTAACGATTAACTATTTTTTAACCATTTAACCCATTTATTAACATAAATCGAGACTTGCATGATGTTGTTATTCTGGCTTGTCCAATGCTTATTTTGTAGAATAGTATTCTCTGTATCGTAATGATTTAGGATTTTCAAAAGCCCTTTTTATCAATAATTCAATTTTTTGCAACAAGTTCTTCGGAGGGTTTGTTCCAAAAGCAAAGAAATCCAAGTAACCTTGCAAGTCGTTTCGCTTGAAACCGCTGTGGGCATACAAGAAA
>JAISNF010000468.1 GCA_031276415.1 Planctomycetaceae bacterium | reverse complement strand
TTACCCAGTCTGCCAGGTTTAACATTTGCTGGAATTTTTCTGTAAAAATTCCCAAAAACACAACCAAACATTTTACTAAATTTTCCATCGTCATGTTCCTTATTTTGTAAGTTTTCTGAAATCGCCGTAATTCGTTTGCCATTACAATATGACAAAAAATACGAGATACGGCAAAATCTTCTTATCAAGATTTTGGAATTATACAATTGTCGCTACAAAACGACAATACTTCATTTTTCGCCAAAACACTTTGAAAATGCGACAAAATCTTGAGAACCATTGGGGGTTAAAAAGAGCAAGATTCTGGATTGGAATGCGAAATCTTGTCTGTAATATGTGCCGTCTAGTAACACTAAATCCCCAGAAATAACGGGAAAATACGAATAATTTCCAACTATGCCCGATTAAAATCAATAAAAAATTCGCGCATAAAAGGAAATTCTAAAAGGTTGATTCAAAAAAATGAAAGAAAAAACCACAACGAAAATATAATACGTAAAAATTTCGCGTTTTTAGAAGTTCCCTACAGAAATTTGTCCGCAGATAAATGCGGATAGACGCAGATTATTTGTAATATTTCAGAGATTTATGAAATATTATTTTCTATTTATTTTCTATTCGTTTTCTGAAACGATTTGTAGTAGATGGTCGAAGTTGAGAGGCCAAAGGCGAATACCGCTGTTTGCCGGATTTTTTTGATTTTTATAACCGAAAACAAGCCAGTGATTGTCAGGCGTTAAAGCAATCTGCGAAATCGGAAGCATTCGATTACGAAAAATCATCGAATGCCGATCATCAATAATACCATCAACAATATTTCTCACCCGAATACTGTTGTCCCCGCCAAGCGAAATAAGTTTTTTACCGTCCGGCGAAAGAGTTAATTCCCGAATAAAACCCTGATTGCTTTGTAACACCAAAGGCTCCCGCTCCGCCGCCGTTTTAATATCGTTTCGGTCAAGACGCCAAATCCGAATCGTTTTATCGTAACTGCCGGAAAATAACCGCGTTCCCGATTGATCAACCAACAAGGAACTAATCCAACCACGATGACCATTCAAAACAACCGAATCCGGCGTATTTTTTGAATCAGTTAAATTCCAAAGACGAACCGTATTATCACGGCTTCCCGTCGCCACCCAACTACCATTCGGAGCAAAAGCAATCGCCGTAATATCCAATTGATGACCGCGAAGAATTAACGGCGTTTTATCAATTTTACTTTCACGAAGATTATAAATTAATGTTGTCGAATCTTTCCCCCCCACCGCTAGTTTGTCCGAATCCGCACTAAACTGAATAAGACCAATCTCGTCCTCATGACCCCGTAAAACAATCGGCGGAGGAATAAAACCGTTGTGAATTTGCCGTAAATCCCAAAGCCAAACGACATTGGGTTCCGAAAGCGCCGTCATTGTTTCCGAATCGGTTTTGATTTTCGATAACGGTTTTTCTGGATGAACTGCGGAATATTCCGAAAGAAACGAAACCGGAATATTTTTCTGTGACAAAAACAAAGGTTTCCGAAACACCGTTTTTTTCATCACTTTGACAGGTATTTCGTTCGCAGGCACTTCATCCGCCAACATTTTACGGGAACTCATCAAAGTCCCGTAAACCATGTCCGGTAACGGTAACATCGAATGTAACCGAATAATCCGGCAAGGCGGAATCGGTTCATTAAAATTACAAAAATAATTTTCGTTTTCTTCGGTAATCGTTTCGGCAATATTTTCTGCAACATTTTTTACAGTATTTTCTGTAATAATTTCGGCAATAATTTCGGAAACAGTTTTGATTGTTGTTTCGGCGGAAACAAACGATCCGGCAGAACTGTTATACCGGTTATTTCGTACAATTTCCAAAGAAGACGGCGTTGCTCCGCCAAACGCCGCCAGCCAACAACCATCCGGTGAAATTTGTAAATCACGCAATCCTATGACTTTTTCTTTTAACGTAACCGGAGTTTCGGCAGGATTGGGACGAGCCATATCCCAAATTTGTAACGTTCCGTCTGTTCGCCCGCCAATAATCAAACGTAAATCCGGCGAAAAAAGCAATTTAACGTATGGAATGATTCCCGAATCAAGCAGAACTCCGCTTCGGTTATTTTGATTACGAAAAAGATCCCATATCCAAACCGAGTTGTCCTGACATTGTGCCAACAACCAATGACTATCAGAACTAATCACCATGTTTTCAACGGATGGTATGTTGATGAGAAACATTTTTCCCCAACTCAACGAAGCATAAGCCTGTCCAAGTATCCAATAAGCGGTCGAAGGAATTGAATGACCAAGTTCATTAAATACTTCAACAGCAGACAAAATGTCTTTCAAACTCTGTTCCGGTTCGGAAGTCAATAATGTTACCGAATCTTTCAGCAACGTCTCCGCAGCAGCAATCCGAACATTTTTCGGTAACGATTTATTCATTGCGTTATCTTTTTTCAACGCAATCTTTCTCATTTCTTCCGGTTTCACCAAAATTGTTTCGGGCAAAGACGGGTTAATTTCAACTTTCTCAAATTTATCTTTCCCGTTTTTATCATTTTTGTTTTGAGCAATCGTTTTTTCTGTTGCGGATTCTATTATTGCAAATTCTGTTATTGTCGGTTCTGTTGTTGTTATTAAAGGAAATGCGGATTGAAGCGGAGAAGTGATCGGTGTTTTTTTCTCAATCTGTTTTGTCTGCGATGATTTATTTGAAACGGTATTTTCTTTTGGTTTTTGAGATTGCGGCGTATTTTTAACTGTTACAGGAACGCTCGGCTCTTTCACTAAATCTGTAACCGAATCAGCAACCGCCGGTTTTGATTTTGTTGTTTCCGGTTTGAGAAATTCCTGTTTAACCGATTCCGGTTTAATTTGTTTCGATTTTGCCGGTTCGGATTTTGCCAATTCCGGTTTTGCCGTTAGTTTAACTGATTCCGGCAATGATGCGGCTGCCGTTGTTGGAATTTTTAGTTGTAAATCCGTATTTTTATTGGTAATAATCTGAACCGGAGAATTATTTGTTTCCGCAGATTTGTCATCGCTTGTTACAATAAAAATGACGGTGCCAAACAACACAATAATCTGAATACAAACAGTTAGCAACAAAATAATCCATTGTTTGTAGTCCCAATGTTTGCAGTCCCAATCGTGTTCGGAAATCTCTGTGTCTGTACAGGAATTTTTGTGACGCGGACAACTATTATTGTTATGACCATGAGCGTGTTTTATTCGCGGACAATTTTTAGCACGGCATTGCTGTAAGTCGTTCTCAGAAACCAACGGAGAAACTAACGGAGAAATCAACGGCAATGAAATTCTGTTCTGAAAATTTGTTTCCGAAACGTTTTTCGGCAAATATTCGTTCTGACGCTTGTTCTGACGTTCGTTTGGATGTTCGTTCTGATGTTCATTACAAGGAAAACGCAGACAATGAGTTAATGTATTTTCAGCACCGCAAGCCGGACAACTTACCTCTGTCGAATGTTCAGACGCTGCAAACTTGAACGCAAATCCGCAACATTCGCATCGAATTGATCTGGTTGTTTGCGCATCGATCATGAAATTCTTGCAATCTATTCGCTAGAATTTGTAATATTATTCGTAATCTTTACTTTGTAAGTATTAACTCTTCCGACCGCTGAAACAAAATAAGTCAAATGTTGTAACATTTCAGCGGGATTTTTATTTTATCCTGCCCGGCGAAAACGTAGTGTTTGTTTATTTTGTTCGGGAAATGCCAATGTAGCAGGAATGGATTCTTCCGGCGGATGATGTGTTGTCAGGAATTTTTCGAGGTCGGTTCCGACGGTTGCGAATAATTCCGACCAGGATTGACCGATTGCCTGACGGTACACGCGGAATGTCGGATACCAAAGACAATTTTCGCGGCTAAGATTCCAACGCCAATCGGCTTTCGCCGGAAGTATTAACCATGTTTTGGCTCCGAGTGCACCTGCCAAATTCGCCACGTAACCGGACGGCGTAACAACAAGATCAAGCGTCGTAAGCAATGCCGCCATTTCATCAAGATCATATTGAAATACTTCTTGATACAAATGAATTTGTAATGAAACATTACGGCGATATTGTTCAATTTCTTTTTGTTTTGAACCGTGTTGCAAACAAATCCAGGCGGCGTCGGATTGATGACGAAGCATGAGATTACGTAACTCAAACATTGGTAATGCGGTTTGATGTTCGGGTTCCGCCGTCCAACTTCCTTGCCAGAGAACTCCGATTTTGACAACACCGCCGATTTCCAAAAGACGGTTTGACCATTTCGTAACACGTTCCCGATCCGGCACAAGATACGCTTTGCGAATCGGAAAATCTTCTTTCCGGCGACGGAAATAACGCGGTAAACTGCCCAACGCAATTTGTTCATCCAGCGAAATTCCCCAAGAATTTTTGTTCACATCAACCGTGTCCGGTGTCAACGGAACAACAGTTGCTCGCGGAAACGACCGGCGAAACAACGAATGTAACGATGATTCACATTCAATAACACAATGCCCAACACTGTTAATTAAATCCGGCAGGCAAGACGCAAACATAATATCCGCCGCAATTCCTTCCTCTGAATAAGCAAGCACGGTTTTTTGTTCATTATCATTATTGTTTTCAATATTATTTTCAATATTATCTTTAAGTTTGTCTTTAAGATTGTATTTATTGATGCAATTTTCGCCGATACGGTTATTAGCGGAATTTCCGTTCCAATTTGGCAAGAGATGGCGTTCCCATGTTCCAAAGGCATTGACAAGCCGAAATTCCATTGCGTCCCAACCGTTCTCAAAATCGCCAAGTGCGAGAAGTGATTGACCGCAACCGTGAACCGCATGAGACCATTCCATACCAACAGGAAACAATCGTTGATAATAAGGAATAGATTCTTCAAAACGTTCTTCTTTTCGGAGTGATTCCGCAAGAAAAAAACAGGCTTCCGGCGATGACGGATCGAGCCGAACCGCTTCCGACAATACGGGAATTGCTTCCGTATGGTGATTGCGAAGAGTGTAAAGATATCCGAGTGTCAGCCACGCCGAAGCGTTTTCAGGCTGCAACACCGTCATATTTTTGAAACACGAAATAGCCTCTTCCGGCTGGTCAAGTTCAAAATAAAGTTGACCGAGATTCAGAATAAGGTCTGGGTTATTCGGATCGAGTTGCCGTGATTTACAAAATACATTGAGCGCATCGTGATTGTGTCCTAAAATGCGGTACGCCAATCCAAGATGAAACAGTAAAACCGCTTGTGAATTTACCGTGTTGGGATTTACTGTATTGTGGTTTACCGTGTCGGAATTTTTTATGTTGGATATTTCGGGTTGTTGTGGTGTTTCAAACTGATGAAGTGCTTCGAGGAAAAATTCAATCCCTTCGGTGGGATTGCCATTTTGACAGCGCAGAACTCCTAATCCATCCAGTGCATACAGATTACCCGAATCACCACGCAGAATATCTTGATAAAGTTCTTCGGCTCTGGCGGTATCTCCTGAAATTAAAGCGGTTTGTGCTGTTTTAAGTTTTTCGTCGTGTGTCATCGTTTCATTCCTTGAAACACATTATTTACAATAAAAGAGAACCGAGAATCTCTGTTCTCTTTTACTGTTATCGTCAATACATCTGCGAAAATTGATACAATCCGCAAAAATTAAAGCAAAGACCACCAAATTTTTTTATTAACCACAGAGAACACAGAAAAAACTTGTCCGCAGATTTCGCAGATAGACGCAGATAATTTTTTAGTTAATAGTTGCGCAAGCGTACTATTTTACCAAAAGGGTTTTAATTCCGCTTGCGAAACTATTCACTACTAACTATTAACTATTTTGCCCTTTTGGGGCATTTCCAAAATAGCGGCGGGTTTTAACCCGCCGATGTTTTCGGCATAACCCAATTGGGGACAAAACAACATCAAATACGTTTTGATCCGATGGGTTAAAACCCATCGCTACATTGGGAATGCCCCAACGGGGCAACTGTCGGCGAGTACGCCTTTTTAGTTAATAGTTTATAGTGAAGAGTTAATAGTTTCGCAAGCGTACTATTTTACCAAAAGGGTTTTAATTCCGCATTGCGACAACTATTCACTATTCACTATTCACTATTTTAAAATTCTCTTGGTTTGAATTCTTTTGGGATATCGATTTTGACGGTATCACCTTTTTGCGTAATAACAAAGAATCCTGATTTAAGGGCTGATTCTTTAACTTGCTTTGGGAAAATTGCACCGGCAAGAGCACCGCTTAATGTTTTGATATTTTTGGTCGGGTCATGTTCATAATATTTGCGGATATTGAGCATTTTTGTCAAGAGTTGTTTGACATCTCGTTCTTCCGGTTTTACTTTAATTTCGATGACAATGATGGTAGTGGGATTTTCGAGTAAAATATCGGCTTGAGCGACAACGATTCCATTTTGTTTGAATTTAAAGCCGAAGGGATGGGTAACTTCATCGAAGTGGTAACCCAATTCGCTGAAACGTTCTGCGATTCCCGGAGCCATGAGATGTTCAATTAGTTCACCGAAACGGTTGTCTAATTTACCGACTTTTTCATTGGT
>JAISNF010000465.1 GCA_031276415.1 Planctomycetaceae bacterium | reverse complement strand
TTCAATTCCATCTTTACTATCCGTTAAAACAATAACATTTTCGCTACGTATTTCACCGAGAATTTGCGGGGAATGAGTTGAAACAATAAATTGGCAATTCGGAAATGTTTCTGTTAATTTCGGTAAAATCATTCGTTGCCATTGCGGATGAAGATGCAAATCAATTTCGTCAATCAAAATAACCCCCTCCCCTTCAAGCGGATTTTCAAGTGTCGGATTTGCAATTGATAATCGTTGCGCTAAGTCGCTGACTAATGCGATAAGACTTTTTTCACCATCAGATAGTTGGGACAATTCAAGAGAATTTCCGTCTTTGTCAATAATAATTTGAAATGAATTTTGTTCAACACGTAATGATGAAAAATTATCAAAAATACAAATAAGGGCATTTTGTATTGCTTTTTTTTGTGAACAAAATCGTTTTGAAAAAGAATCCTGATAAATTTCATTTTCGTTACTCGAATGAAAACATTCCCGTAACTTGCCGAAAAATGAATGAAAATCCAACTCATTGCCTAAAGCCCTGTCCAAAGCATCAAGTTGATTTATAACAGGACGAAAACCGCGTATCCGTTCAGGAACATCCCCCAAAAGACGATTCGCAGGATAATAAACAACAAGGGGAAAATTCAATGATACGTCGTTATCATCGATAATTTTTCGTTTTTGTTGCGCAACAATATTCTCAGAGGCTGGGGCAGTATCTGAGGTTTGATTTGTTTCCGAGTAACATATATTCAGACGATATTCTCTATTAAACACATCACAGTACAATCCGGCAAAAATACAATCTGCCCCTTTCCGTATATCTTTATAATTTATTGACAAAACATTTCCGTCCGAAAAAATCGGTGAACGTGAAAAAATCATAGCGATTATGTCCAACACGCTTGATTTTCCGGCACCGTTTGTACCGATGAAGACGTTTAGTTTCGGATGAAGTTCCAACTCCATCTTGCGAATACCGCGAAAGTTTTCAATGATAATTTTTTTAATGTGCATAATTATTTTTTCCTTACATAAATAATAGTAATAATACGTTAAATATCAATCAAATGTTTGTTGGAAATAGTTGTTGTAGTGTTGCAATAATTACATTCTTCAATAATTGCCTGTTCTTGCGGCGTGATGTTGTAAATTTTGTACGTTATCGTATCGATTTTCTTTTCTAATTTTGTTGTATCAGTTTTAGGATCATTTTTTTTTGCCGCTAAAATTTTGTCAACAATCGCAATAATAGGCTGCGTATTTTTCGCAACGAAAATCGGAAATTGTGATACTGTTGCATATTTCAACGTGTATGCGCCGCCGGCAGTCATTACGCCGATAAAACTAAAATAAAATTTTAACAAAGCACTGTTTAATAATCCCAAAAGATATTTTATCGGAATCGTTTCTGAAGTTAAAATGTAACCGTTACTCGGTAAATAATGTTGGCGGTCATCGTAAGCATAAGCCCATTTGTCCGCCGTTAAACCCCAAATAATTTTCTCAGAACGTTCTACTTCCAGATAATACGCAGTATTATCTTGTATCTCAACCCATTTATAAGTGACGGATTTTCTACCGCCTTTTTCATTTATATTTCTTGGGTTTAACTCGGAATAAAAATTTTCCAAATGTTTTTTAATTACAGGAAATTGGTCAATATCAATTCCTTGTTTTGTAAAAATCAAATAATCGTTGCTATAATTATAAATCCATTTTTTTATATTTCGTCCTTGCAGTAGAGGTTTGATTATTTTTTTGTTATTTTTATCGGCATTGATTAGTTCTTTTCGTTTATTTTTATCGATAATAAAAGCCGGATTATAACCTGTTGTAACACCGCGATAAATTGCAACACCATTTAATTCGGATAATTTTTTGCCTGCTGTTTCAATTTTATTTTTTAGTTTCAATTTTATATGATCCGAAAACGACCATTCATTTTCATTCAATAAATGTTGCAGATAAAAACCGAATTTCAATTTCGATTTAGGCGTAAATAACGTTTTAAATTCGCTTGCCTTCAATTTATAAAACTTGCGATAAATAAATTTATCTTTGTCGGGCGGTTGTTTGCGGACGCCTAAAATAACGCTGGAAACAAGAACATTCTCAAAAACTTCTACTTGCTCAAAATTGATAATAGAATGAATTTGATTTTTTAACAATAATTGACGTACCGGTTTACCGTAACCCGTATTAAAAAATTTATTGGTCGTTATTAGTAACAATAAACCGGATTCCTTGCAAAGAGCCAAGCCTCGCTCAATAAAATATACGCTCAAATCAGCCGTTCCCGAATAAACCGAAAAATTATTTTTCAGTGCCGCCGCAACTCGTTTCAATTTTTTCGCCTCTACATACGGAGGATTTCCGATAACGATATTAAATCCGTCTTCAACTCCAAACATCCATTGCGGATCAAAAAAGGGCGTTGGTTTTGTTTGGTCGTAGGGATTCCATTGCATTAACAACTTGGCGGTTTCGTGTGATAAATCGCCGGCGTCTTCCATTGCAACACTTAATAATTGGCGTAACTCGTTGTCGTAATTTTGCAAACGTTTTTTCTCTTGCGGATTATTGGCAACTAAATGTTGTTCGCGTGTCAATTGTAATTGTTTCACGGTTCTTTTAATTTCCGGCAATTCTAATCGTTTCTGTTTTTCTTTTTTTAAGCCGAGCAACGTATTAGCGCAAATAAATTTAGTTTCAAGATTGGGCAGCGGTTCAATTCCGTAATTATCTTTTTTCTTATCGGGAATAATTTCTTGAATAAGCGATAAAAAAAATCGTAACGATGAAATCTGTACAGCCATTGATTGTATGTCAACACAATAAATGACTTTTTGTAAAATTTCTAATTTTTTGTGATAACGTTCTTGTTGCGATAACTTTTTGTCGGGATCGATTCGCCGCATAATTTCATTCATCACGCCGCAAGGAAACGCACCCGAACCGCAAGCAGGATCAAGTATTTTGCATTGCAATAAATCATTATTGTTCTGCAAATACACTTCCAGCGATTCGTTGACCATATAATCGACAATTTCACGCGGCGTATAAAAACTGCCCGTTGTTTTGCGGCGATTTTCTTTTGTCTCGGCGTCAAGACAAACTAACAAACTTTCAAAAACTTTACCAATAAATTCAGGATCAACCGTTTGCGCATATTCTGAATCAATTAAATCGTCAACCGATAATTTATATTGATATTGAGACAAAATTCTGATAATGCCTGCAACTTTATAATCGCCGTCAAGTTCTAAAATATGCCGCGTTGTCGGTTCACAAAAAAAATGTTCGTGATTAAGCGGGAAATCATCGCCTTCAATCTCGTAAAATAAACCGCCGTTGAGAAACGGGACTTTTTGAAATTGTTCTTTTATGTTGCGGATATTCTGAATGTGTTTTTTATGTTCAAGTTCGCCGCGTTCTTTGAGCGGAATATTGAAACAATAGAAAAACAAATTACGTAAAATGGCGTTGTAATATCTGTACTCTTCATCGGCTTTCAAATTTTCGTTAATAAAATGTTCGTCAAATAATTCTTTCGGAACAAGTCCTTTATCTTGCAAAAAGAAGCAGAGCAACAAGCGAATAATTAACCGCAACGTATATTCCGGTTCCGCAACGGAATACGGATCGTTTCCGGTTTTTGCCGTCCAATAAAACCAGTTACGGATTTCGATATAAAATTTATCGCAAAGTTCCTGACGTTGTAATTCTTCGTTGTAAATCTGTTTCTTTATAACATCAAAAGCCTTCTTGAGATCGTCAACTGTACATTTAACGAGTTCGGTATATTCTCCGGTGTCGGGATATTTGGGGTTACGAAATCCTTGTTCGCGTAAATACTGATGAATTCGTTTAGCGATATGTGAACGGTCAGTAATTACAGCGTCTTCCCAAACTTTAACAACAGGAGTATTCAACGTATGACCTTGTTCTTTGATACGTTTATCAACATCGCCGTTAGTCTCGCCAATCTTGAGATAACCGTCATTCTTCGCAATATCCGGCGTAGTAAATGCGTAAAGTTTCATTATTTTAAATATGTTTTATCGTTTTTGTTGCAATTAGATATTTTATAACATTCTATTGATGGCGTTCAAAATAGCGATGGTACTGGCTTCGATAGTATCCGTTGAAACACCATGACCGCGAAAAATTTCACCGTTTTGATTAACGAGAATCGCCGCTTCACCTTGTGCATCTTCTCCATCTGTTACACTTTGTACTGTGTATTCTTTAATCGA
>JAISNF010000461.1 GCA_031276415.1 Planctomycetaceae bacterium | reverse complement strand
AACTATTCAGTGGAATTTGCGAAAACGTATTGTCATTGTTTCACCAAACCTCATTTTTACCTAATTTTTCCAAACAAAACAACCTCAGTAGCAAAAAATCATAAAAAATCCGACCTCATGACCTCATTACCTCATTAAAAAATAATCATAATGAGGTAATGAGGTTTGGTATTGGGTGGCATTCATTGCTACTGAGGTTTTTTTGGTGAATCGTTTTGTTAGGAAAATTAGGTTGAAATGTGGTTATCGAAAATAAACACGAAACCATTGAGGTAATTCTATGGAATAGTTATAAATTCAGCCGTGAACGGTTACGAAATTCGGAATGTTGATTGTTTAATTTTTAGAAACAGGAGAATGAAGATGATGACTTATGATTTTTGGAAAAGGATTCGGATGGTATTTCCGATACTTTTATTGGTTCTTTCGTTTAGCGGGCAATTTTTGTTTGGCGAGGAACATTCCGCAATGCCGGTCTTAACACGAACAATTGTAGCACATCGCGGTGCATCTTTTTTGGCACCGGAAAACACATTAATCGCCTATCGGATTGCCATTTCCGCTGGGGCTGACGGTGCCGAATGTGATGTTTACACCAGTTCCGACGGCATTGTTTTTTTGTCACACGACAAAACAGCCAAACGAACTCTCGGCGGTAGTGATCAAAATCTTACTCAAATGACTTACGCCGAAATTCAGAAATTGGACGCCGGATTGTGGAAGGGAAAACAGTTTCGGGGTGAAACAGTTCCCAAATTGGATGATTATCTCGAACTCTTAAAAGGTACAAATTGTCATCCGGTCGTCGAAATCAAAATGGAAGGAATTGAACAACCCGTTCTTGATACAATCCGAAAACAAAATATGACCGATGTAACAACAATTATTGCGTTTTCGGAAAATGTTGTCAAAGAGGTTCGGCGTTTGGAACCTAATATTTGTGTTGCGTGGTTGCACAGTGAAAACTTGAAAGACAAAGGAACTCCCGAAGAAAATGTTGAACGTTTAACAGAGTTTTTTGTTAGGAAAAGCAAAGAGTTGGACACAACAGTTTTCGATATACATCACGGACTTCTTTCCGCCGGTCTTATCAAAAACTTGCAAAAAGCGGGAATTCATGTTTGGTGTTGGACAGTCAATGATGTCAACCGTATGAATACACTTCTTGATTGGGGAGTTGAAAGTATTACAACCGACCGACCTGAATTATTGAACGAAATCTTGAAAACAAGAAAAAACGCTAAGAAATAACCAATTACCAATTATCCAATTATTTGGATTGTTGATTAGCGGTTGATTAGCGGTTGATTAGCGGAGAGTTTCACAATACGGAATTACAAATGTTTTGGCAATTCGATTTTCGTTTTTGGACAAGATCAACAGATTTTGACGGAATCAACAGAATTTAACAGGATTGGCAAATAGAAATTCCGCTTGCGAAACTCTCCGTTATCCACTTTCAACTATCAACTTTATGTTGCCCTTTCACGGCGAAATCAGATGATGCGTTTATCGATAACACGTTTTGCTTTTCCTTCACTTCGCGGAATGGAACCGGGCTGGACAAGTGATACTTTGGCGTGAATCCCCGTAACACGGTGAATTTCATGCCGCACACGATTTTGGAACGCTTCAATTTCACGCACTTTATCACTAAAATCTTCCGGTTGAACTTCAAGTTTGACTTCAATTTCGTCCAAACCGCCAAATTCACGAGTCAAAATAATCTGATAATGCGGAGCCGTGCCCTCAACTTGGAGCAACGCCGCCTCAATTTGACTCGGAAATACATTCACACCCCGAATAATCACCATGTCGTCACTCCTCGCCGCAATACGTTGCATTCGGCGAATCGTCCGCCCACAAGGACACGGCTCAGAAATCAAACACGTCAAATCACGCGTCCGATAACGAATCATCGGCATCGCAAAACGATCCAACGTGGTAAAAACAAGTTCGCCCATCTGACCGTCAGGAAGCGGTTCCAGTGTTTCAGGATTGATAATTTCAGGATAAAAATGATCCTCAAAAAGATGCGTCCCGTTCTGGTGAACACATTCCGCACCAACACCAGGACCACAAATTTCCGTTAAACCGTAAATATCATAAGCCTTAATTCCCGCATCCGCCTCAATCCGCTTACGCATCTCGTCCGACCAAGGTTCCGCTCCAAACGCACCAACCCGAATCGGTAATGTTCGTAAATCAACTCCCATCGTTTGCGCTTTGTCAATAATGTGCAAAAAATACGACGGAGTACAAGAAACAACTGTTGCCCCAAAATCACGCATGAGCATTACCTGCCGCTCCGTGTTGCCGCCGGAAATCGGAACAACCGTAACTCCAAGCGCCTGACCTCCATCATGCAAACCAAGACCACCTGTAAAAAGACCATAACCATAAGCGTTTTGAAGAATATCACCAGGTCCCACTCCATAACTGCGAAGTGACCGGACAACACTTTGCGCCCAAACAGCAAGGTCTTCACGTGTATGCGCAACAACAATCGGTTTACCGGTAGTTCCGCTCGACGCATGCATTCTAACAATTTTGTCCATCGGAAGCGCAAATAAACCAAACGGATATGTGTCACGCAAAATTTGTTTCGTAATAAACGGCAATTTATACATGTCGTCGAAACTCTTTATATCCGACGGAACAAGTTTTCGTTGAACCATTTGTTCATGGTACCAAGGACTGTTTTCGTAAGTATGGCGGAGAATAATTTCAAATTTTTGCCATTGGAGTTCCCGAAGCCGATCTTTGGTGAGAAAATCCAAATTGGTTACAGAGTTTAAAGTCGCTTGCGACATATCAATTTGTAAGTGGTCAGTAATAGGGTTAGTCATGCGGTGTTTACGGGAATAAAGAAAATAGAATCAAAATAACACTTGTTCCCGATATTGCGGAACAAGTGAAACAGTGCTAATACACGCTGTTTTACCAAAACGGCTATTTTAACATACAACAAAAAAAGAATCAATCCATAGAAAGAATTTGTCCGCAGATTACGCAGATTAGTTAATAGGGAACCTCTAATAATAGTATTTAGTCGTATTAATTCTTTTCCGATTTAAATTTTTTGACAATTTTTAATTTTTTCGTATAATTTTTTTATTTTTTATTGAATCATTTTTGTCTTTTTCGTCCTTTTTGTCCATCTTTGGGGGGGTAGTCCTTATTATCCTCTTGTTATTACTTTGGTTGGGCGTTTTAATGTTACCAGTCGGCTCATATTGTAAACTAAATTCCGCATCCCAATTTGAAATGCCGCCCGAA
>JAISNF010000389.1 GCA_031276415.1 Planctomycetaceae bacterium | reverse complement strand
TATTAAATAACGTTTTGATTCCAATTAAAAATTTCCTCTGTGCTCTCTGTGTCCTCTGTGGTTAATAAAAATAAATTTGTGGTTTTTAGAAGTTCCCATATGAGGTAGGCAACCGTTCGCTGAACGACTGCGCCGGTTGATGTTAATTTGATTTCCGGTCATAAACAAAATAAATTGATTATTTTTCAAGAATTTTGCCGAATATTTACGAATGCGTGAAAAAAGAAAATATCCCCCCTATTGACACTAACGGAAGTTATGATACGCTTTGAACCTGATTCGACCACAATGCGTTATTTCTTGCCGATTTGTTTTTCGGAAAACGTATTGGCGGTTATTTCAAAACCTTTGTAAAAACTAAGGAGTTTGACAATGGAAAATTTAATGGGATGTTTGGTTGTGCTTTTCGGAATTTTCACGGAAAAATTCCAACAAATGTTAAACATGGTAGGCTGGGTAAAACAGGGGGGGGGGCTATCTGGAATAGAAAGAGTTCACGTTCTAAACTCTTTTGTTCCTCTTCATTCGGCTTTACGTTAGTCGAACTTCTCGTGGTGATTGCGATTATCGGTGTTTTAATCGCTCTTCTGTTGCCCGCCGTTCAAGCGGCTCGTGAGGCTGCAAGACGTATGCAGTGTACCAATCACCAAAAACAGATTGGTATTGCAACCCATAACTTTCACGATTCCCAAAATGCGTTGCCGCCAATCTGTATTTCCGCAGACCGCCCAACAATCCTGATGATTCTATTTCCGTATCTTGAACAGCAGGCTTTACACGAAACCTGTATGTACAATGGACTTTACACCAAAGCGGATACCGTTAACGATGCCGATGTTTATAAAAGCAACGAAACTTGGAATAACGATACGGGATCCACTACTGGTACTCAGCACATGACTGATGATATTCTCAAGGGACTTGCTGGTGTCAGTTATTTTCGGTGTCCGTCTTCACATGGTTCAGAAACATATAAAAAAACAGGAGACGGACGCGGTGCTGTCAGCGATTACGCCGCTGCTGTCACAAAAAATGTTCTCACCGGAGATGAAACAAGGCATTGGTGGAGATTTTACAGTACAAATGTTGCGAATGACGCTGCCAATCCAACAAAATGGCAAAGAACTTTTCAAGGACCGTTTCGACTTCCATCTTTACGTTTCGTTGCCGGAACAACACAAGGTGATATTGACTCCGGTGGCGCAGCAAGAAGTATCGAAGACTGGTCTTACGATTTTTCAATGGCTGGTTGGTTGGATGGCTCTTCCAATCAAATTACTTTCGTCGAAAAGCATATTCCCGAATGGGCTTATGCGGATATAGGAACTAATGCTAATAGTTGGGATGGAGCATACCATTTTACCTATCCAGGTTCACAAGCGGGAAATGTCGGGCGAATTATTAGTTCCTATGCAAGTTTGATTGCACGTGGAAAAAACGATCCTAATCGTCCCGATGAAAATACCAACTGGGATTGTGCGAATCACCGTGAAGGAAATGAAATGCTTGGTAGTTCTCACCCTGACAGTTTTAATGTTCTTTTTGGTGATGGTTCGGTTCACTCTTTTTCCCGCACAGTGCATCCCCGAATAGTGATACGTCTTGCTGTTGCCGCAGACGGTGAAGTTGTTGAATTACCCTAATTAGATATATTTACGATAGTCGGCGTACTCGCCGACTTGACTCTGTTGTAGTTCCAGATCAACCGTTGCGATGTTTCGGCGAAACATCGCCTACCTATTCACTATTCACTCTCCACTATCCACTCTCAACTATCAATTCACTTGGTGTTCCTGTTGCGGTAATGAAACCGCCGCGAAGTCCGGCTTCGGGACCAAGATCAATAATCCAATCGGCAGTTCGTATCACCGAAAGATTGTGCTCAATCACAATAACTGTGTTGCCCCGCTCAACCAACCCCACTAATACGTCCAATAACCGCTTAATATCACCCGAATGCAATCCGGTCGTCGGCTCGTCAAGAATATACAACGTTTTTCCCGTTTCAATTTTAGCAAGTTCCGTCGCCAATTTTACCCGTTGCGCCTCACCACCCGAAAGCATCGCCGATGATTGACCGAGCGGTAAATAACCCACCCCAACCCGCTGCAAACTTCGTAACACGCGATCAATCTGCGGTATGTTCTCAAAAAATGTAACCGCCTCATCAATCGGCATCTCAAGAACATCCGCAATCGATTTGCCCTTGTATTTGACAGCAAGCGTTTGCCGATTAAAACGTTGACCGTTACAAACCGGACATACAGAGTAAAAATCGTTCAGAAAATGCATTTCAATTTTTTGTATCCCCTGCCCCTGACATGCCTCACAACGTCCCCCCGAAATATTAAAACTAAAACGATTCGCCTTATATCCCCGCCGTTTGGCATCTTTTGTTGTTGCAAAAATCTTGCGGATTTCATCGAAAATTCCGCTGTAAGTCGCCGGATTGCTCCGGTAAGAACGACCAAGCGGCGATTGATCAACTTCCACTAACTTGTCAATGTTCTCAACTCCTTGCAATTGTTTAAAGTTACCGGTTGGTTTTACGTTCGATAAATAATCCCGCACCGCCGGAACCAGCGTTTCATTGAGCAGCGAACTCTTACCACTGCCGCTAACTCCCGTAACACAAATCAACGCCCCAAGCGGAAAAGATACCGTAATCTCTTTCAGATTGTTCGTGGTCACTCCACTCAATATAATTTCGTGCGAAAACAACTTCTTCCGGCAATTGATCGGAAAATCAAATCGTTGTAACGGAAAATCAGACGAATTTGTTTCAAGCGAATTTGTTTCAAGCGAATCTGTTTCGGAATGTTTATTTTTCGGAAAATCACGTTTCCATTTTCCTTGTTCTTTTTTCCATATTGCAACAATATTTCCGCCGAAACGTCCGGCTTCGGGACCGATTTCGATAATTTCATCCGCTTCACTTATAATTGCTTCATCATGTTCGACAACAATAACAGTGTTGCCGTTTTTTTGCAACAATCGTATGGCATTGAGTAAACGTTGATTATCACGCGGATGTAAACCGATAGACGGTTCATCCAAAACGTAACAAACACCGGTCAATCCGCCGCCAAGTCCGGTTGCCAAACGAACACGTTGTAATTCGCCGCCGCTTAGTGTATCCGCCGGACGATCAAGAGTCAGATATTGAAGTCCGATTTTGTTCAAAAATTCAATACGCGGAATCATTTGTTCCAAAATCGGTTTGGCAATTTCCTGTTTTTCAAACGGAATTTCCAATGTTCTGAAAAAATCAAGCGATTCTTCAATCGTCAACGCACAAAGTTCATGAATCCGTTTGTTTCCAACAGTAACATTCCGCGATTCGGGACGCAACCGGCTTCCCTGACATTCGCTACAAATATTCTCGCCGCCGTCATAACCTGTTCCTTCACATTTCGGACAGGCTCCGTAAGGACTATTGAAACTAAAAGTTCGGGGTTCTAATTCGGTAAAATCAATATGACATTTCGGACAGGCAAAAAGTGTACAAAATGGAATATCTTTCCAAATACTTTTTGTAGAGCCGTCAGGATTGGTGATTCGTTCTTTTTCGTACACAGCCAGCACGGTTCCTTCACCGTGTTTCAGAGCGAGTTGCAATGATTCAGTAAGCCGGTTTTGAACACCGTCTTTCAGAATAATCCGATCAATTACTATTTCGATTTGGCGATATTGATTCGTGCAGGTTTGGAGAATCTGTTCAATATCAAACAGTTGCCCGTCAACCCGTACCCGAACAAAACCGGCTTTCGCAATCTTCCGAAAAATTTCCTGAAATTCCGCTGTTTGTGAATGTTCATCTTGTGAATATTTATCTTGTGAATGTTCATTTTGCGAATGTTCACCATGTTGACCGCACTCAACCGGAGCAAGAATCATGAGGCGTATTCCATCGGGCAACGCCATAATTGCTTCAAAAATCTGTTGTGGTGATTGTTGCCGGATTGGTCTGCCGCAACGGAAACAATGGGGAAGACCGCAACGGGCGTAGAGCAAACGCAGATAATCGTACACTTCTGTCAATGTGGCAACTGTACTGCGGGGATTACGCATTCTGCCGCGTTGATCGATAGCGACTGTTGGTTGCAGTCCGCGAATCAAATCAACATCGGGGCGTTCTATTCGGCGTAAAAATGTTCGGGCGTGAACGGAAAGTGATTCAATATATTGCCGTTGTCCTTCCGCAAAAATCGTATCAAAAGCAAGCGAACTCTTTCCGCTTCCGCTCGGTCCCGTAATAACAACAAATTTGCCATGCGGAATATCAAGCGAAACATTTTTAAGATTATGGACTCTTGCCCCTTCGATGTGAATAAACTTGCTCAACAGATTACACAAAAGATTACGCAAACACCAAACAACAAAATTTCATTCCGATTTTTCATTTCAAAATTATTTGAGTTTGCTATTTATACTTCACTCATTTCAAACCCGCCTTTTTTTAATTTATTTACGCTCCAAAATCAAGAGGAGACAAAATTTTAGTTGAGAGTGGATAGTGGATAGTGGATAGTTTCGCAATGCGGAATTATTGACGTTTCCCAATTGCCCCAAAGGGGCATTCCCAAAATAGCGGCGGGTTTTAACCCGCCGGACAAACACAGGAAATACAGAATTATGATGTGATGGGATCATAATTTCGATGGGTTAAAACCCATCGCTACATTGGAAATGCCCCACTGGGGCAATTTTAATCAATCATCACAATCACACGAATCACAAAAATCACAGTTCAGACATTTAATTCCGCTTGCGACACTCTCCACTATCCACTCTCAATTTTTATCCTACCCTTTTAGGGCGAAATTGTTGTTGTTGGTCATTTCAACCCTACCCGTTGGGGCGTAGGAAAATATCAATCAATCTTCTGGAATAGATTATGAAAATAGACTGTTACAATCCATTGCCTCTCTACTAAAATTTTC
>JAISNF010000195.1 GCA_031276415.1 Planctomycetaceae bacterium | reverse complement strand
TTAACACGTTTGATTTTGAGCGAATGATTTTTTTTGCATTTTTATTTACGGCAAATTTACTAATAGTAGAATATTTATCGACTATAGAAGATAATCTATTTAAGGTACTTCTAAAAACTTAAATTTACTTTTTAAAACCACAAAGAACACAGAGAAGAAAAGTGTCTGCAGATTACGCAGATGATTTTTAAAATACAAAACAATCTGCGATAATCAGCGTAATCTGGGACGTTTTTTTTCTGTGAGCACTGTGTTCGGTGTGGTTAAATAATCTGTGCTTAAATAAAAGAGCGGTTATTAGAAGTTACCCGATATTACGAGTTTTTTGAAATTATTTTCGGATGGCGGCGGTGTTGGATCTAATTGCGGTGGATTGAATCATGACATGCATTGGAAGTGCTAGTTGGTCCGGCGTTAGTTTGCCGGTAAGACGTTGAAGTTCTTCACCCTGAGGCGTCATAAAAAGAACCGTCGGAAATCCCTTAATACCAAGCGATTTGCAAAAATCAGACTCCTTAAAACCATCAACCCGAATACAAATAAACCGCTCCGAAAGACGCCTAATCTCTTCATCACAAAATGTTGTCTCCAACATCCGCTGCGAAGCATCAGAATTGGAAATCGTAAAAAAAAGAAGCATTAACTTCATCTCCCGCTTCGCCCTCTCAAATCCCAATGAATAATCGTCAAGAAAAGAAACCGAATTCGTTTCAATACCCTCCCTCGTAACATCCGTAACATTCGTAACATTGTTCGGTAAAATAGAAACCGAATCAGATGAAGTTATGGATTGGAGTTTTACATTGCAACCCAAAATCCCAATAAATAACCCCAATATAATAATAGAAAATAATTGTACCCTACTCATTACATCCTGCATCGAAAATACCTTCATTCTCCACTGTTTTTACGGAAATTCTACGGAAATGTGTTCATCGCGGCTTCAAACCAAAACAATAAACAACGAACCTTTTATACGTAATCGGGGGGAAAAAAGGTTGAAAATAACAATTTTCGTTCCTGCAAAACAAAAACCGATTTTCATAAATCATCCTGATAAACCGCTCTATGGTATAAACTTATCCGTTTGCGACATTTTTTCAGATTTTTTCAAAAATTCTTTTCAAGGGAACATCTAAAAACCACAAATTTATTTTTATTAACCATTAACCACAGATTATTTTTAAAATTAGTCCGCAGATTACGCAGATTGCCGCAGATGTTTTTTAAAATTATCTGCGATTATCTGCGTCATCTGCGGACAATTTTTTTCTGTGAACTCTGTGTTTTCTGTGGTTAAATAAAAAACCAGTTACTTCAAGTTCTTTTCGGAAATTGCTCTGGATTTTTTCCGGTGTAATTCTTATAGTTCCGCATTATGAACGCCATCATCGCACAAATTCAAGGATTTCTCAAAAAAGGGCGGGTTGTTGACCTGATTCTGCCGCTCGTGATTTCCGCAAGCATTTTGATTATCTTTGTGCCGTTGCCAACCACATTGATGGACGTTTTCCTTTCAATGAATATCGCTATTGCGGTTATTATTCTGCTGACAACTCTTTTTGTTACCAAACCGCTCGATTTCAGTATTTTTCCGACAATTCTCCTGGCAACAACATTGTTCCGTCTTGTCTTGAATATTGCCTCAACCCGCTTGATTTTAACCCGCGCCAACATTGATGCCGAACACGCTGCCGGTGAAGTGATTAAAAATTTCGCCGATTTTGTTGCCAGCGGAAGTATTATTGTCGGATTGATTATTTTTGTCATTATTGTTGTGATTCAATTTGTTGTGATTACCAAAGGCGCAACACGTGTCAGCGAAGTGGCGGCACGGTTTACATTGGACGCAATGCCGGGTCGCCAAATGGCAATCGACGCCGATCTCAACGCCGGAATCATTGATGAACGTGAAGCAAAACGGCGGCGTGAAGAAATTACGCAAGCAGCGGATTTTTTCGGCGCAATGGATGGAGCCGGTAAATTTGTACGCGGTGATGCTATTGCCGGAATTGTGATTACATTGGTCAATATTCTCGGCGGACTTTTTATCGGAATGGTCGAATACGGAATGGGTTTGCAGGAAGCCGTAACCATTTTTACACGTTTAACAATCGGCGATGGTTTAGTCAGTCAGGTTCCGGCGTTGCTGATTTCAATTGCAACCGGTTTGCTCGTAACCCGAAGCAGTTATAGCACCAACCTGCCCGAACAATTTGTCGGACAACTTCTTTCAAAACCGGTCGTGTTGATATTAACGGCGTTTTTCCTGTTCATTTTAACATTGACCGATTTGCCGAAGATGCCGCTTTGGACAATTGCGTTGAGTGCGGTTGGTCTTGCTCTGGTGATGACTCGCAAAGCCAAAGTTATTCAGATTGCGGAGGAAAATAACGCCGCTAAAATTGAAGCCGAAAAAACAAAACAGTCGGAAGAACAAGTTGAAGATTATCTTAAAATTGACCCGATGGAACTTGAAATCGGAGTTGGTTTGATTCCTCTTGCCGATCCGGCACGCGGTGGCGATTTGCTGGACAGAATTCATCGGCTTCGCAAGGAGGTTGCGGCGGAAATCGGAATTATTTTACCGCGTGTACGGATTCGCGATTCTTTTCAACTTGACCAACTTCAATACCGCATCAAAATAGCGGGACAACCGGTTGCGTTTGGCATGGTTTATCCAGACATGTATCTTGCGATGGATTCCGGAGTGGCGACTGGTCAGGTGCAAGGAATTGAAACGCTTGATCCGGCATTTGGTACTCCGGCTCTTTGGATTGACGGTGTTACCAAAGATCAGGCGGAGATTTTCGGTTATACGGTTGTAGAACCCGGGGCGGTTATTGCGACCCATCTTTTGGAAATAATCAGAAAACACGCCGATGAAATTTTGACGCGTGATGCGACGCAACATTTGCTTGACGAACTCAAAAAAACAAGTCCGGCGGTTGTTGACGAACTTTTATCGAAAGTTTTGGCGTTGGGGCAAGTCCAGCAGGTTCTCCAATTATTATTGCGGGAACAAGTTCCGATCCGGCAACTTGGAACGATTCTGGAAGTGCTTGGCGATTACGGAGCAAAAACAAAAGACCCGATTCTTTTGACAACTTATGTACGAACCAAGTTAGCCCGAACAATCAGCACACGATACCGCGACGAAAATAATGTCCTCAATGTTGTATTGCTTGATCCGGCGTTGGAGGATCAGATTCGTGCCGGTTTTGAACATGGAGCGCAAGGTTTATACATTCGGCTTTCGCCAAACGCTATTGAACATCTTTGCAAAAAGATTTTACCGGAACTGGACAAACTGACGCAAATGAATTTACCGCCGGTTGTTTTGGTGAATCCTCAGATTCGAACTGCCTTAAAACAAATGACCAGTGCAACGATACCGGGTCTTATTGTTTTGAGTTACACGGAAATCACCCATGATACCCAAGTTGTCGGTGTTGGCGTTGTTACACTGTAAAGAATAGTGGATAGTTGAGAGTTGAGAGTGGAGAGTGTCGCAAGCGGAATTAAATGTCTGTACTGTGATTTTTGTGATTCGTGTGATTTTTGTGATTGGGATAATTGATTCAAATTGCCCCAGCGGGGCATTTCCAATGTAGCGATGGGTTTTAACCCATCGGAATTATGATCCCATCGCATTGGAATTATGATCTTCCTATGTTTGTCCGGCGGGTTAAAACCCGCCGCTATTTTGGGAATGCCCCTTTGGGGCAATTGGGAAACGTTAATAATTCCGCTGCGACAATCAGCGTAATCTGCGGACAATTTTAAAAATCATCTGCGATTATCAGCGTCATCTGCGGACAATTTTAAAAATCATCTGCGATTATCTGCGTAATCTGCGGACAATTTTATTTTTCTTTTCTGTGGTTAATAAAAACAAATTTGTGTTTTTTAGAAGTTTCTTAATGTGGTTGGCTGTTTTGTTTTCGATCAAGATTGTTTTTAAGGCGTAAACGCTCGGTTTGGAGTTGTTTGGCTTGGTCGAAACGCCCTAACTTTTCAAGAGACAACGCCGCTTCCCCCAACGCCTCAATCGAAAGCGGTACGTTTTCCGAATAAAGAATAGGAATACGCATCCATGTTAGTACGGCGGTTTCGTGATCGCCAACAATTCGGGCAGCCTGACCAAATAAAAACAACGGTCCGGCTTGATAAGGTTCTGGAATTTGATCCAAAATACGCCGCAAAGGTGTTAGTGGCGATTGGTTTTGTGCCGATTGGTTTTGCGCTGATTGTTTTTTCAAGGTCGGTATTCGCTGTTTCCAACACAACGCTGTTGCCAAAAGTGCAACATGATGTTGAAGATGATGTTGAGCGGCGGATTCCTGAGATTCCGGTGTTTTGGGAGAAGTTGATGAAGTTTCCGAAGTTTCCAACGCCTTTGCCAAATTCCGAAGCAATTGATAACCGCGCAACTGTTTTGCGGAATCGGGACTGACGGAAAGTGTTGCGGCGGCAAGAAGTGTTGCCGCAAGATTGGGCGACTTGGTTTGCAACGGATCAAGCCAGTTTTCAGCGTTTTTTTCACGTAATCCTCTTCCCGTTGCCGTTTCTATCGGCACAAACCAGGGCAATGGAATCCATTCAAGCGGCGGAGCCGGATCAACTCGGCAAAGCAAAAAATATTCCTGAACCGCTCGCTCGGTTTTGCCTTGCGCCAAACAACAACGAACAATCTGAATCGTCAACCGTTTCCAATTATGATCGTTTTGATTTTGCCGTGCCTGACTGTACAGTTCCAACGCCGCTGCATAATTTTTTCGGGCAAAAGCAGCATCGCCTTCCGAAATTTCTGTTGCTCCGGCAGTTGGCGTGATACAAAAAAAGAGGAACAGAACGTGAAAAATGACTGATTGTTTCATGGGGAAATCAAAATGCCGGCGGTTTTAACCGCCGAAATATTCGGTTTTCAATTCCGGCGGTTAAAATCGCCGGCTACATTGGCAATACTCCGCTAGGGCAATTTTCTTTTATCTGCGTCTATCTGCGCAATCTGCGGACAAATTTAAAAACAATCTGCGATAATCGGCGTCATCTGCGAACTGTTTTTTCTCTGTTTCTCTGTGGTTAATAAAAACAAATTTGTCGTTTTTAGAGATTCCTTATGAAAAAAGTAATTGCTGTTTTGGCAAAACCAACTGGATTTATGAAAAAAGTAATTACTGTTTTGGCAAAATCAACTGGATTTATGAAAAAAGTAATTGCTGTTTTGGCAAAATCAAGTGGATTTATGAAAAAAGTAATTGCTGTTTTGGCAAAATCAACTGGATTTATGAAAAAAGTAATTGCTGTTTTGGCAAAACCAAACGAATAATCATTTTTTGTAAGCGTTCACGGTATTTTTTTATTATTTAATGATTTTGTTGATTTTTCTTCGTCCCGATAGGGACGGTTATGAAAGTTACGTCCTTATCAGGGCGAATATTGGGTAACGATACATTAAAAAATATCCGCTAAATTTCTGTGAACGGTTACAAAATCATCTGTAATCATCTGCGTAATCTGCGGACACTTTTCTTTTCTGTGTTCTCTGAGTTCTCTGTGGTTAAATAAAAACTGCGGTTAAATAGAATATCGGGGGTTTAGAAGGTTGTCATCAATAAGCGGACAACGAGTAAAGTAAGAAATTAACGGCGAGTTGGACGGCGGAGTTTGGAGTGTAACCGCGACAACCTGAAAAATTGGCAGTTTCAAGTGAACAGGCAATGTCATTCGGCGAAAATATCACCGCCCAACGTTCTCCACCACCTAAACAAATTCCATACAATTCCGGTTTTGTATTGCGTAAATTTGCAATAACCGCACGATCAGGAGATTGTTCCGGTTGCCAAAGTTCCAATGAATCAATCTTGAAACCGCCAAAAATATCGGAAAATAACGGATCATCAACCGGAATCGGTCGCAACGGCAAATCGGGAAATATCTGATACATTTCATTCGTCAACGATTCCGTAAACAATTTCGATGAACAAACCGAATTGGCAAAAAGAAATCCGCCGCGTTCCAGATGTTGCCGTAACATTGCCCGCTGTTCCGGCGAAAACCGAAACGCCCGACGACCAAACATAAACAAAATCGGATACTCCGGCAAATTAGAATCGGTAATATCAACAGAATTAACCCGTTCCGCAATAGGTAAACCAAGATTCGACTCAACCCAATGAAGCAAATTAGGCAAAGCATGCGGAGCAGGATTGGTTTCACCATGCGACAAAAGCCCAAGAAAAATACAACCGCGATGGTTTTGCGAATCAAGTTGCGAATCAATATTTTTTCTTAACGATTTCAATTCCGCAACCTGATCACGATATTTCCGTTCGGAATCTAACGCATAAGTCAAAATATTGCAACCGATTTCAAGACCGCTCTCAATTTGACGGCGAATATCAGGCGAATACAAATCGTTTCGCCCATTCCAACGAGCAATTTCCCAAAGACATGAAAGCGATGGTCTTCCGTCACATGCCGGAATATAAACAACATTCGTCCGACATGCGTTTGTAATTCCTTTAATCGGGCGGCGTTGTTCCGGTTCAATTCTTGTTTCGATTGACCAGATCGGATGCGATGGTTCCAGCAATGCCAATTCATAATCCGGTTCGGGAAAAACCAGCCGCATCAATTCGTGAAATCCGGTATCGAAATTTTTATCATCCTGCAATGCCTCTGCAACAATAAAACCGCCCTGATCAAGATAAGTACGGAGTTTTGCGGCAATCATTTTTGTTTCCGCATCGTTTCCGGTAAGCGGTGTCCGGTCATTTGAAAAATAAAGAACCGGAGATTGAATCAATTCTTCTGTTGTCGTTTTGTCCAATTCGAGATATTGCCAGCCAAGAGGGAAATTCCGGCGCGAACCGGCAAACCGCAATAAATGCTCCATATCGTAAGGATGTTGATCGTTGCCGTGAGAATGCGGAAATTTTATTTTTGAGACAATCATTGGTCGGCGTCCCTGAGCAAGAAAACTAACCGCACAAGCCGTTTCTAAAATCGTTTCACCGGAACGATCCGCCCAATGAGTTCGGTGTTCACGAAGTTGGCGGAGAAGAGATTTTGTACCTTCGCGGTACCAATCATAACCGCCAATATGACGCCGCCCCAATAAACGTCCGACTTTTTCAACCATAAACAAATTGTAATGAACCCAATGCATTCCGTGAATTCTGTCCGAATTCATATTATGAACGTTCCACCAGGCGGGTCCTGTTTGAAGTTGCCGGACTAACGATTTATCCAATGAAGTCAGAGCGCGGTCAATCCGCACAAAAACATGATGCGGATCCCATTGTCCGCATTCTTGAATATGATCGCCTTTAACACGAAACCGTCCTGAATCATAAATTCCTGTTGCCAGAATCAATGAAATAATTCCGGCGTTGGTTGTACAGGAATGGGCATCGCCGCTGCCTTGAGATAATGGACGATAACCCCACGAACCGTCCTTATTTTGTGTTCGTTCCCAGAAACGCCGGATTTCTTCCCAAACATTATGCGGAACAGTTATTCCGTTTTGTTCCGCTTCATACAAGGCAAGACCCACGTAACAAGTTTCAAACGTACTGTAATGACGAAAACCCGAATTGTATTGCCAACCGCCTTGACCGTCGGAACCGTCATTGATTTGTTGTTGTAAAAACCATCGGATATTTTGTTCCAGAAGAGATTGATCGGCTGGATCGCCGTAACGAATAAGAGCCATCGTTTGCACCGCAACCGGATAAGTATCGCGAATATTTTCGCCTGCCCGATATTGGCGAAGTGCCTGAACTCCGCGAATAAGAGAAGAATCATTTTTTGAAACTCCCGCCTCAAGAAAGGACAAAACACACATCGCTGTTGCCCCAAGCGTATGACCGGAAACTTCGTATTGCCATTGCCCATCCGGTTTTTGTTGACTTTTAAGATATTGAACTCCGTTGTTAATTGCCGCAACAATCAGATGAGAATCAATCACGGATTCATCATTCCGCTCAAAATCCAACATCTCAAAATCCGACATCATATCCGAACCAAATATTGCTGATACAGAGAAAATAAAAATTAAAAAAACCAATATTCGCATAAAATTTGTCATAATATTTAATGAAGTGTATTTAATGGGAAAATTCTAAAAACCACAAATTTATTTTTATTAACCACAGAGAACACAGAAAACACAGAGGAATTTTTAATTGGAATCAAAATG
>JAISNF010000338.1 GCA_031276415.1 Planctomycetaceae bacterium | reverse complement strand
GTAGCGAAGCGCAACCTACGGATCGGCAACACCCACCCCAATTTTTCTAAGCCCTGCAAGGGCGAGATTATGGTTGTTCGGCTGATAATCTCGCCCCATGCGGGGCTTTTGTTTGGTGTTATTAGATGTTTCCGTAGGTTGCGCTTCGCTACACCTACGGTTATGCATAATCCCGTCCCTGCGGGACTTAGGAAATATTACGAAATTTCTACTAAACCGAGACATTACTGAATAAATGCAAATTCTTTCCTCTCTGTGAACTCTGTGTCCTCTGTGGTTAAATAATTTGTCCTTAAATAAAAAGCCGGTTATTAACCGCAGATTTCGCAGATAGACGCAGATTATTTTTAAAAATCATCTGCGATCATCAGCGTAATCTGCGGACTATTTTTCTTTTCTCTGTGGTTAATAAAAAACAAATCTGTAGTTTTTAGAAGTTTCCTATTGTTATTCACCGGCGATGATGTTGTCGAGAATTTTGCTGTATTCGGCATCGGTGTAACCGTCTTCTTCAATACTCATCCAACCGTTGTAACGAATATCGGACAACGTTTTTCGTACCAACTTCCAGTCAATTGATGCTTTATCAATCTTGACCCAATCACCGGGTCCGCCACCGAGTTTGCCTTTCACTTCATTGACTTTGTAACCCTTAATATGCAATTTGACAATAGAATTACCAAGTTCCTTGAGCCATTCTTCACAACGGGCATACTTGGTGTGATTGCCAAGATCAAAATAACAGCCGACCCACGGATGATTAAAATATTTGCAAAATGCAGCAAAAAATTTCGGCGTACACCAAAGATTGTTCCAGACATTTTCAATCGCAATACGGACACCTTCCCGCGCCGCAAACGGAATAAGTGATTCCACAGCACGAATTGATGATTCTGTTGCGAGATTTTGAGCCGCAATATAATCGGCATAAGGCGTATTATCACCTTCGGCAACCGTTTTGACTTTTAACGTTTCAGGATCGAAATCGATGTCAAAATTCCACGCTTCGGGCATTTTCATTCCGCCAACCCGACACGGAACCAACAAAACCGTATCTGCTCCGTAAGCCGATGCCGCACGAAGTGCAGTTTTTACCGATTCAATATCCTCTTCATATTTTTCCTGATTATTGAAGTTTGCCCAGCCGCGCATGACGGAATGGATTCGCAAATCGTATTTTTCAACGAGTTGCCGTATTTTCCGGGCGTCGGCTGGCGAAACGTTCCAGTTGGAGACTTCCATTCCGGCAAAACCGGCGGCTTTCCATTTTTCGCAAATCTCATCGGTTGGCGTACCAATAATCCGTGCTTTGTAAATTTGTGAAGGAAATGGAGTTGTGTTTGTGGATTGTGCCAATGAAAACCGATTTTCAGAAAGCAATCCTACCGATGTTACCGCCGCAGCGGTCATACCAAAAAATCGACGACGTGATAATAAATTTCTCATAACTTTGTAATGATTAAAAGGTTAAAAAAAGTTTCAAAATGTTTTTTTCAAAATTGGAAGTATTAACGATATTACGATGATTACATTTTCGTGTTATGTCAAAAATGACATGCCAAAACTTCCAAATGACCGGAAATTTATTTTACCATCTCCAAACCACAAAAAACATACCCGCCCAAAACCATTTTTTAAAAAATGCGGAATTATTAACGTTGTGGTTGTAAATCCGTTTGCGATACTGTTCATTATTAAAATGGAACGAATTTTAGATACAGATTACATCCATATCAAGCAGGTCTGCGAGTTTTTTGAGTTTTTCAGCGATATGCCCAACTCCGATAGCACAATGATGAGCCGGACCGTAAGAACACCAAGTATCAATAAATTTTCTTACACCAAGCGGAAAATGGTAACGACTGTTTGTATTACCGATTTCCAGAATTGCGCCGGGAACCGATTCGCCCTCCGCAACCAAAAGACGTAACACCCCATCCGGCGCATCAATTACCGAAAGAAGTGTTACCGCTCCAGATCGGACACTCATTTCCACACTTAAACCATGTCCGGTTTTACCGTGATAAATTTTGAGCGGTTTAAGTTTTGTTTTCCCTTCTGCGATTTTGGTGTGACCGGGACCGTCATGACCCATGAGAATAACATCATCGTTGAAGTCAAGAGCGTAAAACTCCGTAAAAGAACCGCCAACACCAAAAGAATCAAGAATTTTCATTGCCTGCACGTTTTTAACTTCGTATTCTCCGGCAACAGGAATACCGGAAGCCGTCAGCAATGAATTACCAACAATAACACTGCCGATTAAATCAACATAAGTATCGTCTCCGGTTCCGTTACCGAAATAGGCAAGCGAACCAAGCCGATGTTGTTTGACCAACAAATCAAGCGCAACTGCTGTTTGAGCCGCACGGCGAATTTCCGTTTCTTCACAATCCGCCTGAATATCAAAATGTTCCCGAATTTGCGCAACTTTAAAATCAATCGCAGAAGATTCCGCTTGTTCCCGCAAATACCACAACTCCGCCATTTCAATAAATTCAAAATGACAACCGAATTGCTTGGAATGGTTTGTCAAATCGGAATAAATATCCAACATTCCTCCGTAATAATGTCCCAATAATCCGACTCGGTTTTTGCGCATTATTTCCGCAACCCGTGCCGCTTCGATCCAATCGTTAATCTCCTGCCACGCAACCGGATCATCGCGCAAAACTCCGGTTACCTGATGAAAATCAATACCGGCACGAAGTAAAACATTGGCAATTTCCGGAACACTGCAAGCCTGACAATGAGCCAACCATTCGCCGGTCATTTTAACACGGTCTTGTAATGCGTTGAATGTTGCGTAATCAATAGCGGCTGTCGGCTGCAAATTAAGAACAATAACCGGAACTTTGATTTTTTGTACCACCGGTAAAACCGTCGAGGAAAGCGCATAAGTCGAAACGTACAGAAATACAAGTTGAACATCTTCCCGTTTAAGACAATCCGCAGCCTGTTGAGCAGCAACCGGATTATCAATCAAACCAACATTAACCACATCCACTCCAAACCGTGAAATATTGTCGGCGATAACCTGTTGATAACCAAGCAAACGCTCGCGCAATCCGGCAAACTGTAACCAATAAGTTTCAAGCCCGATTCCGAATAAACCAATTTTAATTTTAGTGTCCATTGTTCTTGTAATTTGTATTGTAGTTTGTACTGTAGTTTGTGATTTGGAACGAAATGTGGGAATTAAAAATTGCAGAAAATGTTCTGACTATTTCAAATTTTGATGGTAAAAAATTACGTAAAAATGGAAAATCGGTACTGACAAAATAGAAAAAAACATGATTTTTGCAATAATTTTTGCAAGGAGACGTTCATGGCAATACCAAATGGCAATACCAAATGGCAATACCAAATGACAATACCAGCGATACCACAAATTCATTATCGTAATCATACCATTTGTTTGCCGGTCATGGAAGAGACCTTTATAGTTGAGAGTTGATAGTGGAGAGTGGAGAGTGGAGAGTGTTCGTAATGCGGAAATTATTCACTATTCACTATTCACTATTCACTACTAACTATTAACTATTAACTATTAACTAACTACTAACTATTAACTAAAAAAAATCATCTGCGTAATCTGCGGACGCTTTTAAATGGCGGACGTTGTTAAATAAATTGTTGTCCCCCTACAATTTCTGACATTTCATGGTAATATGTTAAAAATGAAGTCTGTGTTGAGATATTCATGAGATATTTATTGGATATTTAATTGGATATTTTGCCTATCTTTTCCTATTTTTTATTGTTTATGACTATTGCCATTTCGAAAATTGTTCAAGGTCTGGAACCGTCCGCAACTCTTGCTATGTCGGCAAAAGCAAAAGAACTCAAATCACACGGTAAAACTGTGTACGATTTGAGTATCGGTGAGCCGGATTTCGTCACGCCGCAACATATCTGCGACGCCGGAACCGCCGCAATGAAATCCGGATTCACAAAATATACACTCGCCAGCGGTATCCCCGAACTCAAAAATGCAATCGTCGAAAAATATAAAAACGATTATACGCTTGAATATAAACCCTCTCAGGTTGTCGTTTCCAATGGCGCCAAACATTCGCTACACAATATTTTCTTCACAACTCTTAATCCTAATGATGAAGTTATTATTCCAGCACCGTATTGGGTTTCTTATGCGGAACTGGTTAAATTGTCCGGCGCAATACCGGTGATTCTTCCCACCGAAGAGTCGCAAAATTTCAAAATGACCGCCAAACATTTTGAGCAGGCAATCACGCCCAAAACCAAAATGCTCTTGTTGTGCAACCCGTCCAATCCGACCGGAACCGTCTATAACAATAAAGAACTAATCGAAATTGCGGAAATTGTCCTCAAGAAAAATCTTTTTGTCATTGCCGATGAAATTTATGATAAACTTGTGTACGGTAGTAACCGGTTTGTCAGTTTTCCGACAGTTTGTTCCGGTTTGCAGGAACGGACAATTGTTGTCAACGGTGTGAGTAAAACTTACGCAATGACAGGTTGGCGTGTTGGTTGGACGCTTAGTCCGGAAAATATCGCTAAAAAAATGGGCGAATTGCAAAGTCAAGAAACTTCAAATCCGGGCAGCATCAGTCAATATGCCGCACTTGCCGCTTTAACCGGACCGCAAGATTGTGTCGCCCAAATGCTCGACGCCTTCACCCAACGCCGTAATTATGTCGCTAAACGAATCGCCGAAATTGACGGATTAACGTGTTCGGAAATGAGCGGGGCATTTTATGTTTTTTTCAATATTAAAAAATATCTCGGTAAAACACTTGGCGGTGTTCGTATTGATAATTCCGAACAATTTTGTTTGGAATTGTTGACTCAAAAACAAGTCGCCACAGTAATGGGGTCAGCATTTGGTTGCGAAGGATATGTTCGTGCGTCTTTTGCTGCCGGATTGGATATTCTCCAAGAGGCTTTTGACCGAATCTCCGAATTTGTAAATTCATGTCATTGAATTGCTAAAATAGGAATCGCTAACAATACTGAAATATTACAAAAATTCCGGCGTCAATTTTAATACGAATTTTAATACGAATTTTAATGCGAATTTTAATACGCTAACATTTCGGCAATCACGTCAAACCGTTCTTTTCAAAATGATGTTGCAAACTTTCGACGAAGTAATAAAACTGTTGGAATCAAGAGTTAATTGGGAAACTCGTAATAATTTTTCATTATACGGTATGGAAGAGCGGTTGGAGGATTTGCGTCAATTGCTCAAATATTTGGGAAGACCGGAAACACGTTACAGAACTGTTCATGTTGCAGGAACAAAAGGTAAAGGTTCAACTTGTGTTTTGCTGGAATCGATTCTTCTTGAAAATCATTGTCGTGTCGGACGTTTTTCGTCGCCGCATCTTTATTCGGTTCGGGAGCGAATCGCCATCAACGGAATTTCGTGTAGCGAAAAAGATTTTATCGAATTAATGTCTTCGCTTTGTGAGCGGATGAACGCTTGGAATTCGAAACTGTTTCAAGAACTAACTTATTTTGAACTGATCACGGTGTTTGCGTTTGAATATTTTGCCCAACAAGAAGTTGATGTAGCGATTTTTGAAGTTGGTATGGGCGGACGTTTGGATGCAACCAATGTTTGCCGTCCTGATGTAACTATTATTACGAGTATTAGTTTTGATCATATCGCCCAATTAGGACCGACTTTGGCGGATATTGCCGCCGAAAAAGCAGGAATTATCAAACCGGGGATTCCTTTAATCTCGGCGGTTCGAAATTCCGAAGCGCAAACAACAATTCGTAACATTGCTAAAAAACATTGTGCGCCGCAATTTTTCTTAGGCGAAGCGTTTAGTATTCACCGAAACAGCCATAATGAAAATATTCAAAAATGTTTCCGTTTCCGAACGATTCCGAACAAATTTCCGTTGGATTTTGAACTTAAAAATTTGTCCTTGAATTTATTCGGTTTGCATCAAATACGTAACGCTTCACTGGCGATAGCGGCGGCGTTGTTGTTACACGCTAAGACGAGCCGGATTGTATTAAATCAGGACGATATTCGTAACGGACTTCGGAAGGCATATCTTCCTATTCGTGTTGAAATAATTCGTTCTTCGGACACATTACCGGTTGTGGTTGTGGACGGGGCGCATAATCGTTCTTCGTTGAGGGCGTTGATTAAAACAGTGAAAACAGTTTTTCCTGATAAGCGGTTTACTGTTATTTTTGGGATTTCACTTGGTAAAGATGTTGAAGGAATGTTGATGGATTTGATGCAATATTTTGAACGGATTATTCTGACTCAGTATTCTTTAAATCCTCGTCATTTTCCGCCGCAAGGACTCAAAACAATTGCGAGTTCGTTGCCCAATGCTCCTGTCAGTATGAAAGAAGAATTTTTTGGCGTAACCGAAGAAAATTCCGGTATTTTGCTACAAGAAGATTCGGTAATTCTGACACAAAATTCACAATCTTCTGAAAGCGTCAATAACAATACCAACGCCTCTATTACTCAAACGGTTTCCAATTCTAAACCAAACGATATTCAAATTGAAATTATCGAGAATTGTTGTGAGGCGTTACAAAAAACTTGGGCGGAATCAACACCTGATGATGTCATTTGTATTACCGGTTCCATGTTTCTGGCAGCCGAACTACGCCAATTTTTATTCGAACAAATTTTAGCAACAAATAACGAATTAGCAGTAAATAATGAAAATAATAAAGATAATGAAAATAATAAAGATAATGAAGATGTAAATGTGTAACTTACTTTTCTAAAACGATAAATTTCAATAAATAATTTCTAATCAATGGAATTTATTGTAATTATTCAGGCAGTTTTATTTTTTGATCACGAGTATTAAATTATAACAATTAAAATATTATGAGCAGACGCCGTTTTTTCAATACAACGGGACCTTGTAATCCTGAAGAACATTACATGCTTCCGCCGGAAAACCGTTTGGTCGGGTCGCAGTTGCATCGTTACATTAAGGACAAATTGTATTGGGTTCTTCATGCGCCAAGACAGACCGGCAAGACTACTTTCCTGAAAAGTTGGGCGCGTGAAATCAATACGAGTGGAGAGGGGGTTGCCTGTTATGTGAGTGTTGAAGATTGTCAGGGGATAACAGACTCTGAAAAAGCAATGCTTACGATATATCGTGACATTTGTGATTTTGCGGGATTATCAAAATTACCTGTTCCATCTATTGATCAGAGAGTTTCCGAAGGATTTATTAAACGTTTTTTTAATTATTTCCGCACAACATCTATTTCGTCTATTGACTTCAAAATTTCCGAAGGGCTTTTGCGTTCTACGCTTATTAAATGGTCGGAATTGGTTGCGCCCAAACCGTTGATTGTTTTATTTGACGAGGTGGATGTGCTTACTGGTGAAGTGATGATAAGTTTCCTGCGTCAGTTACGTGGAGGTTTTTCTTCGCGTGGTGTGGGTAATTTTCCTGTGTCTATTGCTTTGGTTGGTCTGCGCGACTTGAAAGATTATATTGTTGCGGCAAAAGACGGAAAACCGGTTAATCCGGGTTCGCCGTTCAATATCAAAGAAGATTCGGCGATGTTGTCCAATTTTGTCAAGGATGATATTGCTAAATTATTTGCCCAACGGACACAGGAAACCGGACAACAAATTACTCAGGAGGCTCTTGATTATGTTTATGAACAATCTAATGGGCAGCCTTGGATTGTAAATTCCCTGTTTAAACGGGCAACGCTTCGTATTTTGGACGGAGAAAGTACGGAAACGCTTACATTGGAACACATTCGTCAAGCGCGGGAACAAATGATTATGGCACGAGAAACTCATTTGGACGCATTGGCTTATCGTTTGGAAAATCCGCAGATACGTTATATTATTGAATCATTAGTTACCGGAGAATCCAATCCGTCATTGGCGGAAAGTGAAGCGTTTCGGATGTGTATGGATCTTGGTTTGGTAACAATAGAAAACGGTACACCACAAATTGCCAATCCGATTTACAAGGAAGTTATTATCCGTCAAATGACATTTAGTACGCAATTGGCAATACCGGAACCTGTTTGGCAATGGCAAAAACCGAATGGTGAATTGGACATGGATAATTTGTTACTCGAATTTCAAAAATTTTGGCGTCGGCATTCCGAGATATGGGAACAAAAATCTGATTATACGGAAGCGTTTCCGCATTTATTATTGATGGCATTTTTGCAACGGGTTACGAATGGCGGCGGACATATTGACAGGGAATATGCTGCTGGTCGCGGGCGTTTGGATTTAGCGGTAGAATATGCCGGTAAATATTACATTATTGAGGTGAAAATTATTTATTATTACGATACGCCTGTTGTTGTCAGGGAAGAGGGTTTGAAGCAGATTCAGGGTTATCGTGACAAGATAGATATTTCGGCTCCTGCTTATCTGGTGATTTTTGATCGTCGTCCTCAAGCCAAAGAGTTATCGTGGGACGAAAAGATTTCATGGACAATTGATGAAACAAACAACGTAACAATATTGGGATGTTGAAGGGTGCGGGCATTCGGATTATAATCGGACACAAATATTATTATCTATTTGATTATTAACAATTAACAATTAACAATTAACTAAAGGTAACTTTTAATAACCGCCTGTTTATTTAAGCACTGTTTATTTAAGTACAGATTATTTAACCACAGAGAACACAGAGTTCACAGAGAAGAAATTTAAAAAAATTATTTTTAGGTCAAAAGTCAATAATAAAATTAAAAAATATTTTGATTCCAATTAAAAATTTCCTCTGTACTCTCTGTGCCTTTGTGGTTAATAAAAATAAATTTGTGGTTTTTAGAGTTTCCTAAAATATTTCTTTGTTAACGATTCCTGAAATTGTTGGGCTTGATTCGCATGTTGGTTCTGTTCGGATACCGCCGGAGTTGGATGTTCCGTTGACGGATCGGGTGCGGCGCATGATGGACACGGAGGCATTTCGCCGGCTTGCGAAAATGACGCAGGTTGGTTTGGTGTCTTTGGTGTATCCGGCGGCGAGACATACACGTTTTGAACATTCTTTGGGTGTTTATCGTTTGGCGTTATTGTTTTTGAAACGATTGGCGCATCTTCCGCATTTTACGGCGGTTATTTCAAAACAGGATGCGGAACTTCTGATTGTTACGGCGTTGCTTCATGACATTGGTCAT
>JAISNF010000316.1 GCA_031276415.1 Planctomycetaceae bacterium | reverse complement strand
CATTTTAATTCACCTTTTTTAGGAGAAAAGTATGAAAAAACTATTGATGTTGGTGTTGATTGTATCGGTTATATTGTTTCAAATAGCCGATGTGATTCATGCGGAGGAGAAATCCGTACAAAAAGAAACCCGTCCCAATATTTTGTTTCTTTTAGCGGACGATCTTGGTTGGGGTGATCTTGGAAGTTACGGGAATCAGCGGAAACGCACGCCGAATCTTGACAAACTTGCTTCGCAAGGAATCCTTTTTACTCAATTTTATCAAGGCGGTTCCGTTTGCTCGCCGTCAAGAGCAACATTGTTGACAAGCCGTTTTCCGGCAGAATTGAAAATTCATGGGCATTTTGCAACACCGGAACAGAACAAAGCAAGAGCAATGCCCAATGAATTGGCGTTACAAACACCGACATTGCCGCGTTTTTTGAAACAATCCGGTTATCGAACAATTCACATCGGCAAATGGCATTTGGGTAACCCAAAACCAAACGTTGATGCGTTACAGGAATACGGTTTTGATGAAACCTATTTGTTCAACAGAGACAGAAATATACCCTCTGACGGTCAAGGTCCTAGTCGTCCCGATTCGTCCAGGATTTTTGTTGACGATGCAATTCAGGCAATTAGTGCCGTTAAAGATCAACCATTCTATGCTCAAGTTTGGTTTTTTGATACACATGCTCCGTTGATTCCTCCTGCGGAATTACGCGAGCCGTACCGGAATAAACGTTTCACGCCGGACGGTTTCACAACACCTTACGAAGTTTTTTCTGCGGCACTGACAGAATTTGATCGGCAAATCGGACGATTGTTGAAATTTCTTGAAGATTCCGGTTTGGCAGATAATACGATTGTGATTTTTTCTTCGGACAACGGACCCGAAGATATTGAAATTGCCAATGCCGCATGGTCGGGAGTTGGAAACACCGGTCCTTTACGCGGACGAAAACGGAGTTTGTACGAAGGCGGTGTCCGGCTTCCATTTATTGTACGCTGGAACGGAAATATTCCCGCAGGGCAAGTTAATAATCATTCCGTAATTAGCGGTGCTGATTTGTTACCGACTTTAACAAGTATTGCCGGAATCGAATTGCCTGACGATGTTAAAAAAACGTTACGAGGTGAAAATATTACCGATGCACTTAAAGGAAATAAACAATTCACACGCTCAAAACCGCTTTATTGGGAATGGCGTTTCAGAATTGCTAATCACCTTTGGAATCGTAGCCCAATTCTTGCGATCCGCGATGGTCAATGGAAATTGTTACTCAATCCCGACCAAAGCCGTATTGAACTTTACGATATTCCTAACGATCATAGCGAGCAGAATAATGTTGCGGAAAAATATCCCGATATTGTTAAAAAACTTTCCGAAAAAATTCTCGCTTGGCAAAAAACGTTACCGGAAGGTCCCTACGAACCAACCGCCGGAAAAAATGATTATCCTTTTCCAAAAGAAAAATAAATCTTATTCGATTTCGGTTGATTGAAATTCGATTAATATCGGCTGAATTGACCGAAATCGAAATAATTTTTGTGGTCAAATGATATTTTTAGAAACGAAATTACAAGAGATTGTTTCCAACAAATCTTCAAACAAAAAAAGATACCCGACAATGAAAACAACGTTACCGATTTTATTTTTATTTGTAACTTTATTACATGGCAACGGTTTTCTATCTATTTTTGCAGTAGAAAGTCGTCCGAATGTTGTTCTTGTTATTACGGACGATCAAGGCTATGGAGATATTGCTGCTCACGGTAACAGAATTATTCAAACACCGAAACTGGACAAACTGCGTGATGAAAGTATTCGTTTTACGCAGTTTCATGTTGATCCGACTTGTGCGCCAACACGTTCCGCATTACTGACCGGACGTTATTCGACGCGGGTTGGCATTTGGCATACGATTCTCGGACGTTCGATTCTCCGTAAGAATGAAATTCTTTTACCGCAACTTTTTTCAAACGCCGGTTATCAAACCGGAATGTTCGGAAAATGGCATTTGGGTGACAATTATCCTTATCGTCCGCATGATCGAGGTTTTCGGGAAGCGTTTTATCATCTTGGCGGCGGAGTGTCGCAATCGCCGGAGTTTTGGGGAAACGATTATTTTGATGACACTTATTATCGAAACGGTATTCCTGAAAAAACGTCCGGTTATTGTACTGACGTTTGGTTTTCCAACGCGATTGATTTTATCAAACGTCATCGCGACAACCCTTTTTTTCTGTATCTTGCCACTAACGCTCCTCATCAACCGTTGAATATTGACGAAAAATATTGGAAACCGTATGTCGAAAAAGGGATTGCCGAACCGCTTGCCCGATTTTACGGAATGATTACCAATATCGACGAAAATATAGAACGTCTGGATCAAACGTTACAAGAACTCGGACTTGCCGATAACACGATTTTTATTTTTATGACCGATAACGGCAGTGCGGGCAATGGATTTAACGCCGGAATGCGCGGACGAAAAGGAACGCCTTACGATGGCGGACATCGTGTTCCGTTTTTTATTCGTTTGCCGAACGGAAATTTCGGTCAGCCTCGCAATATCAACACTCTTGCGGCACATATTGATTTGTTACCGACTCTGACGGAAATTTGTCATTTACAGAAACCGGAAAATATTGTTTTAGACGGAAAAAGTCTTTTACCGCTTCTTGTTTCAGAAAAACAGCCGGAAAATTGGTCTGATCGTGGTCTCGGCATTGAAGTCAACCGTAACGGCATTCCGCAACCTTGGGTCAACTCGGTATTTTTGACACAACGTTGGCGGCTTGTGAACGGTACGGAACTTTATGATATTGAAACCGATCCGGGACAAAATCATAATATTGCCGCCCAACGGTCGGAAATTGTTACGGAACTTCGCCGGCAATCTATGGAACGATGGGCGGATATTCTTCAAGGAGCGCGGGAATGGTCACGGATTCCCATCGGTTCACCCAATGCTAATCCTGTTCGTCTTTGTGTTCATGATTGGAACGGAACCGGTGTTCCGGCTTATCATAACCGTGTTGCCGATTTTATTGCCAATGGACGTTGGGCGGTTGATATTGAACGTAACGGAAAATATCGGTTTCGGTTACGTCATTTTCCCGAAGAATCCGGCTTGCCGCTCCACGCCACCAATGCGGCATTGATTGTCAATAACCAACGCTGGGAAAAAAATGAAGTGAATACCAATAACCCGCAAAATGAAGTACAAGAAATTGTCTTTGATGTTGCTCTCCAAGCCGGACCGGCATGGATCGAAACAGAATTAGATGATCAACAACACGGCATTTATCGCGGTGCATTTTATGTTTATGTTGAGTTTCTTGAATAAAATTCATTAAATTTGAAGAATTTTGTTTTGGCATGTTTTTTGCCGTTTAATAATCACAATCTTAAACAAATAAAATAAAAAATAACCAATCGTTTGATTGTTACTATATTGTTGTTTCACATTTCCATCCCCTTATTTCAGGAGAAAAACATGAAAAAATTGTTGTTTGTTATGATGTTGTTGTCTGTGTTCAGTTACACGTCCGGCAACATTATTGCGGATGAAAAATCCGCACAAAATGAAAACCGCCCGAATATCCTTTTGATTCACACCGATGATGTCGGTTGGGGCGATTACTCGATTTACAATTCGGAAAGTAAAATCAAAACGCCGGAAATTGACCATCTTGCGCAAACGGGAATTCGTTTCACGAATGCGCATACACCGGCGGCGTTGTGTGCGCCAACTCGTTACGCAATTCTCACCGGAAATTATCCCTGGCGTGGACGTTACGCGGGAGGCGATTGGAATTGGCATACCGATACGCAATTTCTATCCGGTCAGAAAACTTTCGGGCATTTTCTGCAACAAGCAGGTTATCGTACCGCTATGTTCGGGAAAGCCAATCTCGGATTAGTGTATGAAAAAATGATCGACGACAAAACACCCGATTTTTCGTCAAAACTTGCCGAAGGTCCCGTTCAATGGGGTTTCGATTATTCGTACATTATTCCGCGAGGACATCAAAGTTTTCCGTATGCTTTTTATGAGAACAATATTCTCGTCGGCGATCCGAAAAATGTCGTGCAACTTAAAGCCGGTACGTTAAAAGGCGATTCGGTTGTTACAGCCGACGGACCCGGATATTCCGATTGGAATAGTGCCGATGTCGGGCGAACTCTTACCGAAAAAGCAACTGCCTTTATCGATGATGTTCTTGCGAAAAACAAAGCGGAAGGAAAACATCATCCGTTTTTAATTCACTTCAACACAGACGGCGCACACACGCCGCATACGCCTAGCGACGTTCTTTTTGGCAAAAAACTTAAAGGCGAAACAATCACTCCCCAAACCGATATGATTCTCGAAACCGAAATTATCACCGGTCAACTCGTTAAGGTTCTCAAAGAAAGAAATCTTTATGCGAATACCATTATTATCGTAACCAGCGATAACGGCGGTATTCCTGCAGGCAAACTGGAAAAGTTTGGACATGACGCAGTGGGCGGATTACGCGGCAACAAGTCCACGATTTGGGAAGGCGGTACACGTGTTCCGTTTATTATTCATTGGGGCGACGACACAATTAACGGTTCGAAAATTAAACCCGGAACGGTTACGAATCAGGTTGTTGGTACGCATGATCTCGCCACAACTTTTGCCGAAATTGCCGGTGTGGAACCGGGTGAAGATCAGGCATTGGACAGTGTGAGTTTTCTTCCCGTTTTGCTCGGTAAACAAAGTGAAGATAAACCGATTCGCGAAAGTTTGCTTGTTCAATCAAGTCCCGGACGAGATACAACCGAAGGACGTATTCCGCCGGAATTAAGAGAACGATTTCAAAATCGTCCCAGACCATTGCAAGCCTATCAGAATTATCGTGCAAAATTGGCGCAGGACGAAGGTTTTGACGGAATCGGTCACGCAGTTTTGAAAGACGGTTGGAAATTGATTTTGGGTTTGACGGACAAACCGGAATTTCTCGCCAATCTGAAAGACGATCCCAAAGAAACAATAAACCTTCTTGAAGATTCGGCAAACAAAAAACGGATTGAAGAATATCAAAACATTTACAAATCCATCCGCGAATCAAAACGCAGCACGCCGCCGTTGAAACTGTAATCGCACAATAATTATCGTAGGAAACTTCTAAAAACCACAAATTTATTTTTATTTAACCGCAGAGAACACAAATACCACAGAAGAATTTTTAATTGGAATCGAAACGTTATTTAAGGTTATAATAGATTTTTGATCTAAAATAATTTTTAAAACTTTTTATCCTCTGTGAATTTTGTGTCTTCTGTGGTTAATAAAAATAAATTTGTGGTTTCAGCGGTAAAGAATATTTTTCATAACTGAGAGAGATATGCTTTTTTTTTTTTCAAAACATGTTTCATAAATGGTCTTGGTTGGGCTTTGTATTTTTTTTGAAAATACGAAACGATAAAATATACGAACAATTTTTGTTGTTTTAATTTTACTTATTTTTAATTTTACTTTAATTTTGTTTGTTGTTTCATCTTTTCAGTATTTTATGTTTTAAAAATAATCAGCGTTCATCAGCGGGCTTGTTTCTTTTTTGTGTTTTCTTTGGTAAAAAATAAAATCGGTAATTACCTCTTGACTTACAACCGTAAATCAATTAAAAAAAGAAAACCGTTTGTGGCAATGCAGAAGTTTTGTTATTCTGTAATCTTACACAGTTTATACTTCCAATTGCCGATAATCAGGAAATCACTTTAACCCTATTAACCGATTAAATGTAAAATGTTACGATCTGTAATTTTGTTCTGTTTTTCCAGTTGTGTTTTATTTTTTGGGATTGCACCGATGTGGGCTTACGATAACGGTCGCACTCCCGTCAATACCCCAGAATCCGCTAAACGTATGATCGAAGACCTCATCACTACCTTTGGCGAAAAATATCCAAAAGGTACAGAATACCTCAAACAACTCCACGAAATCTCCCAAAAAATAAAAGATCCGAAAAAAAATCCCAACGCCAAAAAAGAATTTGATGACCTGCTCCGTGAAGCCGCTCTCGCTAATCCATTGCTCGATTTTGACAATATTCTCCTGATCCGCCGTAATACCCAGAAAGGTTGGGGATTTGTCGGTCTCAACGCCTATACAAATGACACTATTTCTAAAAAAGGTTGGGATAACGAATTAGTCGTCTTAAACAATATCCGAACTCAACCAAAATTGACACCAATTTATCGTCACCCCGACGGAGCAATTATTCGTGATCTCGATCTGCATTTTGACGGTCAACGGATCATGTTTTCATCAATTAACCAAAATGGACGTTGGGCAGTGTTTGAAATTGGTATTGACGGTCAAAATCTTCAGGAACTCACCCCAAATGATCAAACCGATGTCGATTGGTTTGACTCCTGTTATTTGCCCGAAGAAGGACACATTATCTCGGCTTCAACCGCCGGAATGCAAGGACTTCCCTGCGAAAACGGTAATCGGGTTATGGTCAATCTTTACCGCGTGGCAACAGAAACTAAAAAAGTTCGGCAACTTACATTCGAACAAGATAGCGATTGGCACCCAAGTTTAATGCACGATGGACGCATCATGTATCTGCGTTGGGAATATTCGGATATTCCACATTATATGAGCCGAATCCTTTTCGCAATGCAACCGGATGGACGCCAGCAACGAGCAATTTGGGGCAGCGGTTCCTATTTTCCAACAGCATTCAAAAATCCGCGTGCTGTTCCCGGTCATTCCAGTATGATTCTCGGCGTGGTCAGTGGACATCACACTGCCGGCGGCGGAATTCCCGAAGCAGGACGACTCCTGCTGATTAACCCGCAACTCGCTTCAAAATATCCAATGCGATACGATCCAACCTCAAAAGAATGGGCACCGCCGCTCACACATTTGAACGCTTTCCCGCGCGTTTTTCCCAAAGAACAAACCGGTTGCGTTCAAGAAATTCCGGGTTATGGACGCAATGTCGTCGGTAATGTTTACGATAATCAGGGCGGAGCCGCAAAATATCGTTTTGTTTATCCTTTGCCGCTTAACGAAAATTATTATCTTGTCAGTATGAAAATTGCGGATCATGGAATGTTTGGGCTTTATCTTGTTGACCGTTTTGATAATATGACGAAAATTATGGAACTTCCCAACGATTCGTTGTTCCAACCAATTCCGATTATTCCGCGACAACGCCCGCCGGTTCGGACGGATATGACCAATCCCGAAAGTAAACAAGGAACAATGTTTATTACTGATGTTTATCAGGGCGGCGGTCTTAAAGGAGTTCCGCGCGGAACGGCAAAATCACTTCGGATTTTCGCTTATCATTTCGGTTTCCGGCAAAGCGGCGGGCATGAATCGGTCGGAATGGTTTCCAGTTGGGATGTTAAACGAATTCTCGGAACGGTTCCGGTTGAAGAAGACGGTTCCGCCAGTTTCAATGTTCCGGCAAATACGCCGATTTCGATTCAAGTTCTTGACGCCGAAGGCAGAGCAATTCAATTAATGCGGTCTTGGACACTTTGTATGCCGGGCGAACAGCAAGCCTGTATCGGTTGTCACGAAACGCCGTTGGAAGTTACTCCGAATAAACGTGTTGCCGCCGCCAACCGACCGCCGAGTGAGATTACGCCGTTTTACGGAGCCGCCAGACCATTCGGTTACGAAACGGAAATTCAGCCGATACTCGAAAAATATTGCGTTGCCTGCCATAACGATGTCAATAAAACGGAACGTAAAATACTTTCGTTTGAAGCCCATAATACGGGAAATTGGCATACAGATACTTCCTATTCTGCTTTGAATCCATTCACATGGCGTCCCGGTCCCGAAGGCGATCTTGATATGTTGCCGCCAATGGATTATCACGCCAGTGTTAGCGAACTTGTTCAGATGTTCAAAAAAGGGCATTTCGGCGTTCAACTCGATAAAGAAGCGTGGGACAAAATTTATACATGGATTGATCTGAATGTTCCGTATCGGGGACATTGGATTAACCCGCAATTTGAAAAACGGCGTCTGGAACTCGCAAAACTTTACGCCGATCTTGACACAAACCCCGAAGAAGAATATCGAAATTCGCTTGCCGCTGTTACCAAAACAGAAGTGCAAAAATTAACGCCGGAACAACTGGATGAAGTGATTAAACAATATTCTGTAACGGACAATTTATCGGTTCCGAATTTTCCGTTTAATCAACCGCAACCGGTTAATGCCGCTTCTCAAATTAAACTTGTTGTTGATCTTGGCAGTGAACCGGAACCAACACCGGAACGTGGTTTACCGGCGGATCCGTCTTGGGCGTGGCAACCAATTCATGGACAGGAAAAATCACCGCCCATTGTTGCAACAAAGATTGATTTGGGAAACAATCGGCAGATTGCGTTTGTTAAAATTCCAGCCGGTGAATATATTATGGGGCAGTTAGACGGTTTGCCCGATGAGCGAAAACGCCGGACGGTAAAAATCAGCCAACCGTTTTGGATAGCGGAAACGGAAATTACTAACGGGCAATATGGAATTTACGATCCCGACCATGACACGCGGTATTTACGGGAAGACGGCAAAGATCATATTGTGCCTGGTTATATTGCGAATCATCCCGATCAACCGGTTGCGAGAATTTCATTTCAGGAAGCCGAATCATTTTGCCGTTGGCTTTCCGAAAAGACGGGTAAAACGGTAACATTGCCGACGGAAACGCAATGGGAATGGGCAGCCCGTGCCGGAACTGCAACACCATTTTGGTTTGGTGATCGCAACGCTGATTTTTCAAAATATGCGAATCTTTCCGGTGCGGAGGTTCGTGAAACTTACACGACGTGGGAAAACGGCAGTACGGTTCACAAGCGGCGGTTTTATTCTCAATATTCGATTTTTCCGTTGCGTGATGACCGGTTTACGGACAAATGGTTTGTGGTTGATTATGTGAAACAATATGAGCCGAGTCCTTGGGGATTGTATGATGTGATTGGCAATGTTTGGGAGTGGGCATATCCTGAACCTGGTTTTCCTACTTCAACAAACGGTCAGGTTGTTGCGTGTGGCGGCAGTTGGAAAGACCGCCCCAAAGTTGTTGGAGCAGCGACACGGGTTTGGTATGAACGTTGGCAAAAAGTAATGAATGTCGGTTTCCGACCGATTATTTCTGAATAAATATACTCCACACATTTTCAATTAATTAAATTAAAATTCGGTTTTTGTAGAGACGCAATGCATTGCGTCTCTACTACTGTTTTTTTAATTAACCACAGATAACACAGAGAACACATAGGAAATTTTTAATTGTAATCAAAACGTTATTTAGTTTTATAATTGACTTTTGATCTAAAATAATTTTTTTTTTAAATTTTCTTCTCTGTGAACTCTGTGTTCTCTGTGGTTAAATATATTAAAAGATTTCCCAAATTATCAGTTATGTCAAAGTCAAAGAAGGCAATTTTTAATCTATGTCCTTGTGTTGGAGCCACGTTGGATAAATTGATTCAACCGGCGTTATTAGCGATTTTGTCTGAAGGTCCTTTGCATGGTTATGAATTAGCGCGGCGGATTGGAGAGATT
>JAISNF010000312.1 GCA_031276415.1 Planctomycetaceae bacterium | reverse complement strand
AATACAATATAATCCATACAAATAGTTAATAGTGAATAGTTCGTAGTGAATAGTTGCGCAATGCGGAAATTATTTGTCTGAACTGTGATTTTCGGTGATTGTTGTGATTATGATGATTGTTGTGATTGAACTATCAACCATTTTAACAACCTCATTTTCACCTCATTTTTTCTAACAAAAAACCTCAGTAGCCAAATGAAGATAACACATAACAACCTCATTACCTCATTTATTATGAATATTTTTTAATGAGGTAATGAGGTTTGATTTTGTGTTACTTTTTGCTGAGGTTGTTTTGTTTGGAAAAATTAGGTAAAAATGAGGTTTGTTGAAATAATGACAATACGTTTTCGCAAATTCCATTGAATCGTTACAAATAAAAAATACCAACTTTTTTTTGTAACCGTTCACGGAGATTCGTTTAACAAGTTATCATAATGAAAAAAATCAATCTTAACCCCCTGCGGGGTTAAGATTGAGAAGCAAAAATTCCGCTGAAATATTACATACATTTTTTTAAAATTTTTCTTCTCTGTGTCCTCTGTGGTTAATAAAAATATATTTGTCGTTTTTAGAAATTCCTATAAATAACAAGTCCGCAGAGGACATTGATAAACACTGATTGTGTGGGTTGACAAGGAATATTGAATTTTAGATAATAAAAAAAGTTGTGAGTTTGTATTCGTATTCACTTTGTAAATTTCTTAATTTCCTATTTTGTTGCAGTTAAATCGGTGTTTTATTTTTCATTGTCCGTTTTCACAAATCAATCAATCAATTATTAGTTGAGGTATTTTTATGAACCAGCAAAAAAAATTGCGTACACAAAAAATTGTTCATTTAGTTGTTCATTTAATTCTATTGGCAATAATCGGAGTATTGCTGTATAAAATCGGTAAACCCGCTCAAATCGCTGTTCAATCCGGCGGCGATGTTCGACTTGATCCGGGCGGTTTTCTCGCTCAAATGCGGAATAAAGAAGGTTTGACCGAATCACAAATCGGCGAAATCGATCCCGCAAGCAGCACCATCAAATTAACAACATTCGGTTTGCGCGGTGTCGCAATTGCGTTGCTCTGGCACCGTTCGCAAGAATATCAGAAACGACTCGATTGGAATAATGTTATCGCCACTTCCAATCAACTCGTCTTTCTCGAACCACATTTCACAACAATCTGGGAATTTCTAGGCTGGAACCTCTCTTACAACGCCTCCGCCGAATTTGACGATTATCGGGAACGTTATCGTTGGGTAATTCGCGGAATTGACTTTTTAACTCGCGGTGTTGAATTTAATCGTCAGGCTCCGAAATTATGCAAAGCAACCGGTTGGACAATCTCACAAAAAATCGGAATCGCCGATGAAAATCAACAATATCGGCGGCTTCTCCGTGAAGATGAAGAATTTGGGTTGCGGCATGATTGCCCGTTGCCCTCCGACCGCGATAATTGGATACTCGGACGGCGTTGGTATCATCAGGGCGAAGACCTTGTTTTACGTGGCGTCAGCATTGGGAATGAGTCCGATTTTCTGTTCTTTTCCAATTCACGATTAAATCTGTTCAATTACGCAAAATGGAAACGAAAAGACGGAATCTTCGGCGAAGAAGCGATTCGCGCTTGGGAAAACGCCGATGCCGAATGGCGCGAGTTTGCCAAAAAAGAACTTTCAACCGCTATTCCCGATGATGGTTCTTTGCGAATGCGACCCGGCGTTAAAGCAATACGGACAAGTTTGGAAACAACCGATCTTGTCCGCGAAGAAGCGAAAAATCTTCTTCAGGAATTAAATGCTTTTGTTCCTGAATTGAAACGAAATCTTTGTATTGACCGTTGGAAACAACTCGCCGAAACAAAAGGTCAGCAAGGAACATTGCTCAATGCGTTGGAAACTGCACTGGAAAGACCAAGTAAATATTCCTCACTGCCGCATGAAGAACTCCGTATTATTCGTGAATGGCTGGATAAAAACGAACCGGATTGGAAAACACGTCTGCAAACCGATTTGAATTCGCTTTATACCGAAGAACAGTTGGAACTGAAAAAAATACCGATTCTGCTTTTAGAGGAAGATCAACGCGATATTCTTAACAAAGCCGACGGAGCGATTGGACAAGTTCGGGAGCGTGCTTTTGAAATTCTTCGGGTTACTCCCAAAGTTCTTTCGGAAGAAATTCAGGAATTGGATGTTTCGCAGGACGCCAAACGCCGTGCAAGAGCAATTACCGCAACAATTGACGGACATAAAGCACGAACACGATATTCTGATCTTTATCGTGATATTCTCAATTTTGAATATCGGTTACGCGAAGTCGCCGTAGAACGAACTCAACAAGCAGACGATGCTCAAAAATTCCGTTATTTCGGACGAATTGCCTATTATGATGGTCGGATTGCCGATTCAATTAAAGGTTGGCTTGACGCAATGAAAAAATGGGAAGAACTTTACGGATTGTCCGGTTTTGAAGATATTGCCGATGATGCTCAATTTATTCGGGAAATCATTGATATTGTTGAAAAGTTTGTGATTATTTTGGATAACGATAATAAAATTTTCTCTGATGTTGCGGAAACCAATGTGCCGATGCACGCGATGATTCGCAATAAATTGAATCAGGAAAACAATCCCGAACCGGTAATTCAGGCGTTGGAATATGCCAAAAAAGAATTTGAAAAAGGGTTGGCGGAAAAAGAGGAAACAAAACGAAACGAAAAATTGGAAAAAGTCGAGCAATATTTCCAAATTATTTCGCATCGTTTTGACGGAATCAATATGAGTATTGAATTTATGAAACTTGCTCCGTTGTTTGATATTCGGGATTACATGGTTGAGTCGAACGCTTATTATGTTAAAACGCTTCAACGTCTTGCGAAACCGTTACCGGAGCCGCTTCCGTTGCGTAGTTTTGTCGAATTGATGATGAAACACGATCCGGCAATTGGCAAAGCGACAACAGCGATTGAGACGGGTTTACCGTTTGTCCGCGACAAAAAATATGCGGAAGCCCAAACGGAGTTTGAGAAAGCGATTGAACTTTGGAAGCCGATTTTGGACAAATATCCGATTATTCCGCTTGATCCAACGCTTCAAATGTATGCCGATATTGCGTTGCTTGCCGGTTTGTATTCGGAGACGTTAAAAGCGCAAGAAAAAACAATCCCGGAAGATTTTCCGCTCTTAAAATTGCCCTTTGGGGCAATTCCAAAATAGCGGCGGGTTTTAACCCGCCGGACAAACACGGGGAAATGCGGAATTATTGCCAAAACGTTTTGGCAATAATTCCGCATTGCGAAACTCTCCACTATCAACTATACACTCTCAACTATCATATCCCCCTACGGTTATGTACATCACATCCCTTGCGGAGTTAAGATTGAGAAATAAAAAAAAACGGCTATTAGAAGTTGCAATAATTGTGCTGTATTGCGTTTGGGTTTGTAATTGTTGCGTAAATTCTTTACTTTTTCCTAACTCACTTTTTCATTTCTCTCCGTCAATCGCATATAAAAAACCGTCTCCGGCAACATACAACGTGTTTCCGTGTGCTGTTGCCGGCGCAAAAATCCGATCCGGCATTCGCATTTCTCCAAGAATTTTGGGTGTTCGACCACTTTGAAGAACGTAAAATAATCGCCGATCCGTTCCAATATAAATTTTACCGTCCGCCAACAATGGAGCCGCCCAAATATCACCTTTGAGTTGAAGCGTCCAACATGTTTTTCCCGTAGCCGTCTCAAAACAATAAAAATTTCCGCGCCGGTCTGCCATGTAAAGAAATCCGCCCTCCAACCCCAACGGCGCAACCGCTCCACCCGTAATATTCGGCGTTCCCCAAACTAATGCCGATTGCGTAATATCACCGCCTTGATCGGAAAATCGAAACGCCGCCAACCAACTACGAAACGGTTTCGCCCCATTCCACGCATCATGACCAAATAACATAAATATCAAATCTGTTTCCGTATCAAATTTCGGCGGCGGAAGACATGTATATGACGGACTGCCCATGCCCATCACAAACGGCGGTACAGGTTCCTTGCTGTTGGATTGTGCACGCGGATCACCATGAAATTTCCAAATCGTCGGCAAACGCGGTAATTCGCTCGGTAATTCGTGCGGTAATTCGTGCGGTAATTCGCGAGATAATTCGCTCGGTAATTTGCCGTCCGTTTTTCGTAACTTCGCATTGTCCGGCACAGCAACACAATAAACAACACCATTGCCGCCGCCATATAAAATGTATGACTTGCCGCCGCGATGAACCAATATCGGATTACACCATTGACCATGCGAAATATCGCAACCTATATCAAAATCGTCCCGCGCTAATGGTTTACCGGTTTCCTTGTCAAAAACCAACAACGACGGTGCCTCAGGATTTCGTAACCGAACATGAGTATTGTCCGGCGCATTACCCGTCTTAACATATAATAAACCTTCATGTTCAAAAATATCCGCATTGTTTGTATCATGCGGACGACTTTTGAATTTCTCGTACATATTGAACATCCAAATGACATCTGCATCCGTTTTGCCAAGCGGCGGAACCGGTTTTTCCTCATTAAATGCAAAAAGTAAGGCTTCGTCCTGAAATTCCCCGTCATTCCCATCCGCTAAACCGTTCATGTCCAGGCAAAGCACTTCGCCGCTGTTCGCCGTAAGATAAACACGTTGACCAATAACCAACGGCGTTGATGATATTCCAACACAATAAGAATCAACAAACGGTGTTGTGAAATTTTTCGGCATTGGAAGTTGCCAAAGCATTGTTCCGTTCTGTTCGTCAAAACAATATAAAACACTTCGGCTACCGGAACGTTTCGGATCATAAACGGTATTGTTAAGAGTTCCTATCAAGACTTTGCCGTTACTTATAACCGGTTTAGCGTAAGTCGGCGTTCCTATGGATACCGCCCAACGTACATTTTTGCCCACATCGACAATCTTATCACTCACCGGATCACGACGACCAGGTTCAAATAAAACCGGTAATCCCGCCGCAAGAATCACATCACAAAATATTACCGTAATAAAAAAAATCAAAATATTACAAAATCGTACAAATAGATTTCCGGTAATCATCATTTTTCTCAATAAGTAATTTTTTATTTAACCACAGAGGACACAAAGGTAAGTAATTGTCTATTTTGTAATCGTTCAAATAATACAAAATGATGTTTTTTTTCCTCGCCCTGAAAGGGCAATATAAGCCAGCCCGCCGCAACGCGGCGGGTTCACGTTCCAACAAATTAA
>JAISNF010000258.1 GCA_031276415.1 Planctomycetaceae bacterium | reverse complement strand
AACATTAACGGCAAAATAAACATTAGAAATGCGCAAGCCACTTTCTTGAGTTGAAAAACCAACTCGAAGAAAGTATCATGAGTTACCAATGTTGTTGCGAATTGTTCTTCTATTGGTTTATCCCAAGTGGGACAACCTTTTTGTAACTCCGGCGAAACCGCTTGTTGTTCATTTTGAATCATATTTTGAAAACTCTCCTAATAAATTCAACATAAATTCCAAATTGCCGAAAACTGAATTTCAGATAATATAACCGCACCAACATTTCCTGTCAAGCGACCACCGTAACACTGATTGTCGTATCAATTTTCAAATTCCGCTGTAATTTCAAAAACGTAAAATCAACAGAAACCAAACGCTTATTTCCACGACTATTTCCAACGACGATGCAACCACCAATATTGTTCAGGATGGCAGCGGATTCCTTCCTCCAGTTTCAGCGTAAACCATTGCGTGATCTCCTTCACATTTTGAATATCCGACGGTAAATGAAGCGGATCAAGAATACCGGAAACATACATTTCAAATTTCATCGGTTCAAATTCGCCGTTCTCATTCATTTTCCGCAACGAATAACAAACAACTATCGGAGCCTTGAATTGCAGCGAAAGTAAGGCAATTGCTTTAAAAGTGGATGCCGGCTTACCAAAAAATTCAACCATACAACCTTTGGGTCCGGCAGACTGATCCGCAAGAAACGCCATAAGACCTTTGTTTTCAAGAACCCGCAAAATCTCCGGCGCACCGCCGTTTTTTGAAATAAGAAATTGACCGGTTGATTCACGAAAATTTTTGATAAACCGATTTAAAAACGGATTGTCTAATGTTCGCGCCACGGAGTTTGAAGGATAAGTCAGAATACCGAGTGAAAAACCGCCGATTTCAAAGTTACCGAAATGACCTGTAACTAAAATGACGGGACGATTCTGATGCAGCAGACTCAGCAAAGGTAAGGCTCCCGTCAATTCGATATAATTGTTCCAGTTCAGATCGCGGATTTGCCGGTTCGCCAGAGCAATTTCTATTCCCATCAGGAATAAATGTTCCCACATCAACAAAATTAAATGCCGTCGTTCTTGGCGAGTTTTTTCTGGAAATGCCGTTTGAATATTTTTGTGCAACAAAGATTGCCGAACAGGAATCAAATCAGTAAACAACCATGCCAAATTCCGAGCCAATGTATGACCCGTTTTTAAACTGAGCGATTGCACCACGCAAAACAAAATACGAACCAAAAGATAAACCAAATAATCAATAACCAACTTCATATTTCAAAGATAGTCCGCCAAAGACCGTTCGCAGATTTATGTTAATTTTGTCCGCAGATAACGCAGATAAACGCCGATTTTTTGCTAACACGTAATCGACATTTATTTGTGGTAACTTCTAATAACCGCCCTTTTATTTAAGCACAGATTATTTAACCACAGAGAACACAAAGAGCACGGAGAAGAAATTTTTAAAAATTATTTAGGTCAAGAGTCAATTATAATATTAAATAACATTCCGATTCCAATTAAAAAATTCTTCCGTATTCTCTGTGTCCTCTTTGGTTAATAAAAATATATTTGTCGTTTTTAAAAGTTCCTTTGTGTTATTTACGGACTCAACATTTATAAATTTTTCAAAAAAATCTACCGGAATTTCCTTTGAGAGCGGTTTCGTATTTGAGAGCGATTTCTGCGTAATATTCTGGTCTGGCGGCGAAGGAGTCCAACGATTCCTGACTGCTAAACAGGAAAACCCGTCCTTGAAACCAAGCCCCGTATTTACGATTTCCGTAAATTTTTTTATTCCGGTCAACCATCAACACAATATCTTCACCCATTGCGACCGGAGCGTAAAGAGCCGGATTTTTCATAAATTCAGTCATTGCTTCTTCGCTGGAAAAACGAAATACATGTCCGCGATACATCGTATAATAAGCCGGATTTCCCGGTATCCAACGTTCTTCCGTACTAAGAAGCACCGGACAATATCCCTCTAATCCAAGAGGAACTTCTACCATTGTTGTTGCCATTTCGTCAGGATTATTACTTTGAAGCACTACCGGCGGAGCCGTTGAAACTGTTGCCGGTTCTTTATGAACTTGGGGAACAAAAGCCGTATCAATCGTTTTGGGAAGAACAGATTTTTCTTCCTGCGGTATTCTTTTTTCTGTAACACGAATCGGATTGATTGGTTCCTGTGCGACTTGAGTAACTTGAACGGGCGATGGTTGAGGCGATGGCTGAATAACCGGTTGTTTGGTAAACGGATCACGCAATGGTTGTTCTGTTCTTGGCAATACAGTTTGTGTTGTTTCGATTTTATTGTTTGGTAATTCGGCGGGTTGGAGTGATAACGCCGTTTGAGTCGGCTGCGATTGAAACTGCAATGGCGAAACAAGCGGTGAATTTGTTGGTTCGGGTACTGTCGGAACTGAAGTTGGAATTGGATTTGAAACTTGTTGAGCAACCTCTTGGTTGGTGGATTGTTGAATATTACTCAAAAGAAAATGGAGATATTCTAAAAAACGTTCCGTAATAATTCCGCCTTGTCGCCGATGAATGAGGTGTCCTTCTCCTGTCAACACCAAATCAGTCGGAATTACCTGAACGGAAAACTTTTTAGCCAGTTGTGCTTGTTCTGAAACTTTAATTTTGACTGCGACAAAAGACTTATTCATTTGGTTGATGACTTGTCCATCCGTAAACACATTGGCTTCCATCAACTTACATGGCGGACAATTATCACCGTAAAAATGGAGAAACAGCGGGCGATTCAACATTTTTGCTTGGGTGATTGCCCGTTCAAAATTGGTTTCCCAAATGATTTTTTGCTGGACATCTGCTTTGGCGTCCATCGTGAAACAGAGGAACAACACCGTCAGCAAAATTCCAATTTTATAAAATAAATAGTCGAATGACATTATTTTCATCTTTTATTCTCCACTATCGAACAGCCTATTTACTGTTTGTCGATAAAAGCAGGGTGTTATGTGTTGAACGCTAAAGACTCAACATTCAGTTTTGCTAATTTTGGGGTTTCTTGAAAAATAAAGGCTTACGAATAATTTTTGCTTTTCGGGCGGAATTTCATTTTCTTTCAATTTGACATATCGGCAATTTGTGGTTGCAAGGATTAGGTAAAATTTAACGAAGTTTCCAGTTTTCCGAAAATTTCCTGTTTTTAAGAAACTTTCAAGGAACTTTACACGCACTTTACCGGAAAAAAATTCCTTTAGGTAACTTCTAATAACTGGTTTAACCACCGAGAACACAGAGTTCACAGAGAAGAATTTTTAAAAATTATTTTAGATCAAAAGTCAATGATAATAATTAGTGAATTTCTACAAACCTTGTTTTTAAAAAATCGCATCCTTAAAAATAAGGACTGGTATACTCATTACACTTTAAAATTCGGTTTTGTTAGAA
>JAISNF010000235.1 GCA_031276415.1 Planctomycetaceae bacterium | reverse complement strand
TACGGTAACAGATTGTCGGGTGAAAGAGAATCAAATGCAAATTGTTATTCCGCGTAAATTGATCAACATGCAAAACAAATCGCTCCAATTACAATTCAAATGGGTTGACAATATATCGTCCGGCGAAAAAATTGAATCGTTTTATACCGACGGCGACGCCGCCCCTATCGGACGTTTGAATTATGTTTTTACAGAGTGATCGGACGTAACCAATTTTTGTACAAATTATCTCGCATTAGTGATGGTAATACCGTAACTATACCGCAATAGTATTACAAAAAAGGAACTTCTAAAAACGACAAATTTGTTTTTATTAACCACAGAGAAAAGAAAATAGTCCGCAGATAATCGCAGATGAGCGAATAGTGTTGCAATACGGATTAAAAATTTTGTGGCAATAATTCCGCTTGCGAACTATTAACTATTCACTACTAACTATTAACTAAAAAATCATCTGCGGGCATGTAACAGTCTTGATCAACAAAAACAGTACAATCTTTATGAGTACGTAAAATCGTTGCCGGACATTCTGTTGAGATGTTACCGGAAATCATTCGATGGAGAGCCGATCTTTTTCGTTGACCAAGAACGGTACAAATTAAACAACCGCCAGACATAAGTGCCGGAATTGTTAATGTTACCGCTTGTTTTGGAACCGCATCAAGATTCGGAAAACAACCGTCGTGAACCTGTTGTTGCCGGCAAAGCAAATCAAGTTCGACAATTTTCACAAGTTGCGGATCGTTGAAATCGGCAACAGGCGGATCGTTAAACGCAATGTGTCCGTTTTCACCAATTCCCATACAAATAAGATCAATCGGTTCCGCAACCAATTTTTGTGCATATTCTTGGCAAAGGAGTTGCGGGTTGTTACCGGAAAGGAGATGAACCGCTGCAAACGAACATTTATCGAAAATATGCGTTTTAAGATAAAACGAAAATCGTTCTGACGCATTGTCTGGAAGACCGATATATTCGTCCATGTGAAATGCCGTAACTTTATTCCAGTCAATTCCCGAAACAGAAACCAATGTTTCAAGTGTTTCGTTTTGACTTGGAGCAGCAGCAAAAACAACACTCGCTTTATTTTTTTCCGCAAGAATTGTTTTCAATTTTTCTGCCGCCAATATTCCGGCAGCATGTCCGGCAGCACGACGATCTTGATAAACTTCCAACACCAACTGATCAAATTTTTTTCTAAACATATTTTTCTAAATACAATTCTAAATATAGAACATTCTTGATTTCTATTCGCCAACAAATTAAACGAATAGTTACGTTAAATCGGGAATTTACAAAAATTCCACTGAATTATTGTTCTTATTTTATTTATTTCCGACCAAAGATGCAAGACATTACTTTACGCCAAACCACTTGAATTTTGCGACAGTTCCCGCAGCATCAAACCACGAATTTATTTTTAAAACCACAGAAAACGCAGAGAAATTGTTGCGGAATATTGTTTTATTCATCTAATCCGATTTGGTCGGTTCCTTGCGAAGTAATGGTTTTGATGGTATTTCCGTTGACGATAATTTGATATGTTATTCCGGCAATGGCTTCAATCTTAGCGATGTGTTTACCGTTACTATCTGTTTCGATAATCGTTTTGAACGGCGAAACAACACGGAATTTTTTGTCCTTGCTCAACACAATATCAATACTTTCAAGTTTTCCTTGAAGTAATCGGCGTTGCATTACCAAAACGGTCGGATTGATGTCGGCGATATTTCGTTGCTGATATTCCAGATGAAACGAGTCCGGCAGTAAACCAATTGATTGACCGTCAGGATATTGCATTTGCTCGGCAACAATCAAAATTCCTTCGGCAATTTTTCGCCAATCAAGAGTTTTATCATATTCTGCAAGCATGAATAAGGCTTCGCCGTAATCAAGACCGCACCATTGCACCGGTAAACCAATCCAATTTCCTTTGAAATCTGTTGCGCCGAAAACCGGTATTGTTGCGTATTTCATAATAATTTCCGTAGCGTTTTTGGCACGATTTTTGATCGAATCTTTTTGCCATAAATAAACAAACGGTAATCCGGTAATCGCCCAACGCCGTGCCACGTCAAGATATTTTTTCTCGCCGGTTGCTTCAAATGCCCAAACATTTGCCATACACATTCGCGACGAACCCATAATATCCGGCGTGTGAAGCGACAGTTCCCAAACCTGCGCCCCGCGCGGAACTGTATATTTGTTCGCAAATTCAAGTCCTTTCACTGCCGCCGCCAAGAACTCCCCGTCTCCGGTAACACGATAATCGTACAATAAACGAAACAAAACGTTACCGCAATGTCCTGATGCGGTGTTTTCCCAATGTCCTTTCAAATATTTTCCGTTATACGCAAAGGCTCCGTCTGTTCGTTGTTGTTGACAAATTCCTTTTCCTTCGCCCCGACAAAAGTTACGTAATTGTTCTGCTTTACCTGATAATAAAAACGCTACAGGATTACGAAGATGTGCGCCTCCGTGATCTAAACGCGGTGTTTCCGGCAATTTTCCGGTCAACTGCCATATTGCCGTTACATAATCAACGCCAAACGACGGCGGAAATATTTGTGCTGCTCCGGGTAGCAGAGCGTGTTTCCAACCGTTTGATGAATCCGTAATTGCGGACTTTTCATAAGCCGCCAGATTTAATAATCGTTGCGCTTCGTCGTTCCGAAAACGTTTCGGAAGATCAGGTAAACCGTGTTTTTGAACCGCCCAAAGAATGAGCGAATCAAGAGGAGTTAAACTGTTTTGCGATAATGTTTCACGAAGTTCGTGATGATTCAAAATCTTTAACGTTCCAGAAAAGTTGTTTCCGTACAATCCGAGATAATGAGCGGTTGAATCGTTGAAAATAAAATCCGGCGTAGCAAAAACGGCTTGTGTTTCCGGCGTGTCCCAAAGCAGTCCGAAGCCTGCTTTTTCCGTAACAACCGCCATGAACGACCATGTAATATCCAGTAATTTCGGAGCGAAACGAAAATGTTCGGGTGTTTCAATATCTGCTGTTGACGACGAATGTTCTCCGTGTTCCAAATATTCAACGCCGTTCAACACCGCTTGTTGCATTATTCCTTTGGGACGGAAAACCGGACTAAAAAACGGCGTTTCCGATTTCGATTCAAAACGGATTTCGTCGTTTACAAGTTCAAATTGCAGTGTTCCGATAGGATTGGGCGAATCCGGTAACGTAACAGTAAACTCAATTATTCCGGCAACAGATCGCAGAAATTTCAGAGTGAGCGGTGTTGATATTTTGTTGACCGGTTCTTTTTCGTCGCGATAAAACGGAATATTTGATGTGCCGCCGAGCGGTAATTTCGGGTTCAGATAACCGAGCGGATAAATTTCACCGATCAGATCTTCGTTATCGAAAATTTGTGCTCCGGTTCCTTTTTCATCGAATCGGACACGGATATTTTTATTTTCGGACGAAATTGTTTTCCAATGTTCCACATGTTCAGACCAATTCGGATTAAACCATGTAACCGGTTTTTGTTCGGTTTCGTCATAAACGACTTGATACAGTTCAATCCAGTCAATTTCAGTAACACCGTCAGAAGTTCCCGCATCGAAACGGATTTGGGTCAATGGCTCTGATGTTTCAAAAAAAACGCTGTAATTGTACCAACAATTATCTTGCAAAAATCCAAAACGTACCGAAAAATCAGCATGAAAACCCGGACGTTGACTTGTACTCCAAAAGATTTCAGCATTGGGTCTCATGTTGTTTTTCATCCGAACCCGAAACTCAAATGCACCGGCAATCGGATTCTGAATATTGGGAAGCAAAACATAAGGATCATGACCGTTTGATTCAATCCGAATAGTTTCTCCGGTCGAATTTAATTGAGCCTGATGTAACGCTTTCCAATGCAGCAATTCTGTTGCCGTGCAATCGAAACGTTGAACGAGTTTTTTCTCTTTAATTGGTTTCGGATAGGGTTTAATTGTTTCATCTTTTGGATATTGTGCAAAAAGTGAAACACTAAGAGAAATAGTAAAAATACACGAAAAAAGAATGTAGTTTTTCATTTTTTGATTAAATGGTTAAATTGATTAAATGGTCAAACATGTTAATTTTGTACCGACATTTTCCGGCTGTCATTTTTTTATATTGTAACCGTCCATAAATATTTTACTTAAATTACACAACGGAATTTTATTATAATCATTCACGAAAATTTAACAATATCACTAGCCCTTCGCCTGAACGGTTGCAACAGTTGAGATTATTTCAATTTCCGTCCGAAAATAGATTCAAAGTCGGCGAGTACGCCGACCAATGTTTACGGCGAAACATCGGCTACCTTTTTGAGTTTGTAAATCAGTTAGGTAGGCAACGTTTCGCCGAAACGCCGCAACGGTTGATGTCATTTTGATTTCCGTCCGAAAACGAGGGACAAGTCAACTATCGCCGAATCAAGCGTTTGGCGATAGTTAATTTCTGTTCTGTTCCTATTAAAAACCTGGTAATGTTGCTTGGATTCCGTTTGTGAGGAATGATAAGAAATTGTAACATCGGGTTGCCGAACGGCATCAATTGGAGTTTCCGCTGAATACCAAAGAGCGAACAAACAATCATCTATTTCACATTGGTTCGCCGACCATTCGATGATTGTTGTTCCTTGTGAAATAGAAGAACGTAAATGATAAATATACGGAAAAGGAGCGATTTCCTGACCGTTACGAATAGAAATCGTGCGAATATTTCTATCTTGACAATCTTTCCAAAAGAGCGAGGATGTTAAAACGAAAATTTCATAATCACCGTCCGGTAA
>JAISNF010000219.1 GCA_031276415.1 Planctomycetaceae bacterium | reverse complement strand
TGGCAACGCTTCCACTTCGACAACATAACGGAAGCACAAAACCAATCAGACCTCTATGTAAACGCAATCAATGAAAAAATTAAAAAAGATATTGATGATACAAAAAGAAGAGATTTCGAGGAACAGTTGATTAATAATACAAAAAATAAAAAAGATACAAATAAAAATAATACCATTATTTTTATCAAACGAACCAATGACAATGGACAAGTAAAAATGATGGGACACCTCTGGCAATTGGACGAAAATTGGACACTGCCACTTATCAGGGCAACCGTTGACCTAAAAAATCACGTCAGCCATTTTCACAAACTAACTAGAAAAGAACCACATAACCACCTCTACATCGCCTCCGCTGAATATCACTTACCAATAAGAAAAAATAAGAAAAAATAAGAAAAAAAAGAAAAATCCCAATTAACGTTGCTATATTCGATGCCAATGTGCTGATACCTCACTGTACCGACATGTGGTGATACTTGGCTACTACTAACTATTAACTAATAATGATATATTCCTGATTGACTTCGGTAACAACTCCGGTAATTGAAGCGTGGATGTCCGCCCCGAGAGCGGGTTTGCCGTCAATAATAGGACGTTTCGCAATAGGTTGCCCGATATGAACCGCCTCACCGGAAGAAACAACCGGAATACACGCCGCCCCAATATGTTGCCGAAGCGGAAGAATAACACTTTGCACCTCCAATAAACGGTCTTCAAGCGGTGCCTTGTTCGGATAACCGGCAAGACCGATTTTTTGAATCAACCGTGTTGTCGGAGTTTTCCGGTTCATCATCTGCTGAGCGGCTCTTTCCTGTCGGAACGGCGGATTCTCCCAACGTTGTTTGTCATTCAAAAGCCGCCGCTTATTTTCCGAACAAACATTTTTCGGATCAAGTCCTTCCGGGCAAGAAACATAAGAACAAAGATTGCATTCACAACAAAAAATCGTACCGCGAACATCGGAACGCATGGAAATATTAAACCCAAGACTCCGCATGGCACGATGCGGCTCAATCGGGTGACCAAGCAAATTTCGCGGGCAAAGTTCCGTGCAAAAGGAACATTGATCACAAGCCGCCCGCCCCACTCGAACTGTTTTTCTCCAATCCCATTGTTTTCGCTGAACAATAAAATGATCCTGCGGCAAAACAATAATTCCGCCGGTTGTTTTTATAACCGGTTTTGATAAATCATTTTCAATATAACCCATCATCGCTCCGCCAACAACAAATGCAGGATCGGCAATTGTTACACCGCCGGTTGCGTCGATACACTCTTTCAAAGACGTACCAAGAGGAACCCGAAGCGTGGAAGGATGTGCCACAGAACCGGCAACAGAAATAAATTTTTCAGTTACCGGATTGGTTGCGGCGGTAGCGACATTGCAAGCGGTTTCCACATTCATCACCACAACCCCAACCGACAACGGAATTCCGCCCGGCGGAATCACTCTGCCAAGTGATTCGTAAACCAAAATAAATTCGTCACCAGCCGGATAAGCATCATCAAGAGGAACAATTGACATTCCCGCACCAAGTTTCGGAGAAAGCACTTCAATAACATGGGCGTATTTCTTTTTAATTCCAACAACACCACGCGCCGCACCAACTAATTGCATTGCTTGTGCGAGACCTTCAACAAGAATTTCCGTGCGATGCAGAATGAGTTCTTTGTCTTTGTGGAGCAACGGCTCACATTCGGCGGCGTTAATAACAACAGTGTCCGCTTTACCGGATAATTTAACATGCGTCGGAAATCCCGCCCCGCCAGCCCCAACAACTCCCGATACGGCAATTTGTTCTACGGTAATCATTTTTTTCTTTTAATGGGTGTACAAAACGAATTTACAATCAGGTAACTTCTAAATAATCGGTTGATTTAACCACAGAAAACAGAGAGTTCACAAAGAAGAGAAATTTAATTTTATAAAATCTTGTTAGGATAGTTAATAGTTAGTAGTGAATAATGAATAGTAAATAGTTTCGCAAGCGGAATTATTGACGTTTCCCGATTGCCCTGTTGGGGCAATTTCCAATGTAGCGATGGGTTTTAACCCATCGGATCAAAACGTATTTGATGTTGTTTTGTCCCCAATTGGGTTATGCCGAAAACATCGGCGGGTTAAAACCCGCCGCTATTTCGGAAATGCCCCAAAGGGGCAATGGGAAACGCAAATAATTCCGCTTGCGCAACTATTCACTATTCACTATCCACTACTAACTATTAACTACTTGGCGATGTGGTGTTTGGGGGTTATAATGACAAGCCTATTTTAATGCCTATTTTAATAAACCCACAATCAAACCTTAAACCACACAAAAGGAGATTTTACAATGAAAATAAAAATAATTCCGGTTTTAATGTTCTTAATGTTAATGTTCTTAACGGTGTTTACTTTGAATATTGTTGCGCAGGAGCCGGAGCAATGGTCGCGTTTTCGCGGTACAAACGGGCAAGGAATTTCAACAGCAACCGGTTTGCCGACACAATGGAACACGAATGAAAACATCGCATGGAAAACAGAAATTCCGGGTGAAGGTTGGTCGTCGCCGATTGTTTGGAATGATCATATTTTCCTCACAACCACAACCAATAACGGAAAAGAATGTCATGTCATTGCCGTCAACCGAAAAACCGGAAAAATTCTTTGGGATAAAATCGCCTTTTCGCAAGAACCACAGTTCAAACACCCCAAAAATTCCTTCGCAACTCCAACTCCGGTTACTGACGGTCAAACAGTGTACGCTGTTTTCGGCAGCGGCGGATTTATCGCCTTAGATTTCAACGGCAACATCCTTTGGACAAATCAAGAACTAAACTATTATTCGCAACACGGATTGGGAACTTCGCCGATTTTGTACAACGATTTATTGATTATTGCCATCAATCCAAGTAATCGCGAAGAACCGAAATTGCTCGGCTGGCAACTTCCTTGGGATCAATCGTATCTTCTTGCTCTTGACAAAAAAACCGGCAAGGAATCTTGGCGCGGAAAACGCGGCATGTCCAAGATCGGTCACGCAACTCCGGTGATTTTTCAAGTTAATGGAAAGGATCAGATTATTAGTCCGGTGGGAGATGTGATTCAAGGTTTTAATCCGGCAAACGGCGAACTCATCTGGACAATCCAAAGTCCGGGCGAACCGGTTGTTCCTTCTCCTGCAATTGGTGACGGGATTGTGTACACTGCCCCAATGCCTAGTGATGCGATTCGGGCGGTTCGTCTTGACGGAACCGGTGATTGTACAAAAACTCATGTCGTCTGGGAACAAAAACGCAACGTCCCAAAAATGGCTTCGTTTTTGTACGTCAAACCGTGTCTTTACACTGCCAATGATAACGGAAGTTTTGCCGCTTACGATGCGGTAACCGGTGAATTTTTATGGCAAAAACGTCTTGGCGGGGCATTGAATCCATCTCCGGTTTTTGCGGACGGAAAAATTTACGTTCTCTCCGAACTTGGAACAACTACCGTACTTAAACCCGCTGCAAACCCAAAAGAACCACCGGAAATTATTGCCGAAAATGAACTTGAAGAACACGCATTAGCCTCTCCGGCAGTTGCCGGAAAACAACTCTTTATCCGAACAGATAACCACCTCTGGTGTGTCGGAAAATAAATAACCGCTTCAATAAAAACCAACACACACCAATAAACGTAAACAAAAAATGCGCAAGCGAATTAAATGTTGGTAGGCAACGTTTCGCCGAAGGTTGTCTAAACTTAAAGCATGTGCAATGATTTTTTGCTGTATGATTCGCTGTAAGTGTTTGATATTACAGTGGTTGTGTATTTGTAACGTTTTGAATGGTTCACAAATAACTCTATCAATCTAACACCAAACCTTACCAATGTCAATCAGAGGGTATCATTTTTCTGGATAACAAGTTACAGCAAAAAATCGGCGTTGTAAAGAATTTTGGATAAAACCAAAATGTCCGGAAATGTCCAGAAAATAAAAACCGGATACACGAAATAAATCGTGCATCCAGCCACACAAAAGAATAAATTAGGTCGGCGTTATTGGATCATTGAATTGATGTCTCCATGCCAAACTCAATAACCACTCCCCACTACCGACTAGGGTCGTCTTGAAGTGCCGTTCACCGAATGTAATAATAACATGTTTTGCGTTTGTTTTGGTGAAACACCTCTCGCATAAACAATAAATTATTCGCAATACACCAATCAAAAAAATAACACAATGTAACACTCGTGTATTTTGATTTCACATGCCGCTTAATTTGAGATAGGCTCGCCCCCTTCGTTTTTCTAATAAAAGATAATACCGCAGATCGGAATTTTTTGTCCTTCAAAATAGATTCGTCAACTTCATCAAAAGAAGGCTCGCCCTTAGGTATCTCCTCAAAAATCCCCATCCCCCTCTCAATACGCCGACGATATTCGTGTAATAATAATCGCTTCTCATGAGATTCCGCAAAACATCGCTCTAAACATAATACTTTTTTATGCAACCTCTGATAAGGTACAAGATGTCCATTTTGTTCTACTAACATATTATTGTTATTCCAAAAATAAACGACGTAATCGCTTAATCTCTTTTTTATCGGCACTTCCCGGATCCGCCGCATCCAAACAAAGATTTAACGTTTCACCCGAAAAAATACTCAATTCACGACATAATTGTTTCGCCTGCTCCTGCGTGTCCGGCTCATTGTCAAAACAAATAACCCGACGTGCAAACCTAGAAATCCGATGCCGCTGCGCCGGTGTTACCGCTTTGCCAAAAACCGCTACCGCCCCCACCCCAATATTAAATACGTCAAAAACACCTTCGGTAACAATAATCGTGTCGTAGAATGTTCGATATTGTTCCCCATACAACAACGTTTTAATCGGTTGTACTTCCTGATTTTTTGCTGCGGAAATATAGGGAAGCGTGCGACCAATCGCTCTGGTTGTCCATGATACCATATCCCCCTTAAAATCGGCAACCGGTACAAAAATACGCCATTGGAATTTGGGATTCGCCGGATCAATCCCAATCCCCCCAATTCCCCACGTCTCCACTAATAAGTTAGGGTCAAAACCACGATGTTCAAGATACTCACAATGCGCCGGTAACAATTTTCCAACCTTTGCCGGTAATATTAAATTGTTCTGTTTTTGTGCCTTTTTAACTAACTGTAACGGAGAATATAATTCAAACTCCAAAAGAATGTCATGGATATTTTCGTTTGGAAAAAGTTCACGGAGTATTTCCCACAACGAATGCCAGCCGCAAGAAAAACAATTAAAATACTGTTTCTCAATATTGTATCCAAGATGTCCTTTATTCGTTCCACAAATAGGACAATATAAAAGATTCGCCCAACCCTCACGATAATGTTTGTTTTCACGCCCCACTATCGCAACACCACGCGTTCCAAGATAATCAACAAAATTCATAACATTATAAAAAGCCAGGAACCCTAGACGGCTCCTGGTCCTTTAACACACCAGCGTTACCTATCAATTATAAATATCAGCAAAGCCAAATCCATCTATAATTGATTTAGTGTAATCGCCACAACTGGTTAGGCTACACACCGACCAAAACGCTACTTACTATTCGCAATTCGTAATAATTGTCCGTAATATTTTTTCAAGGTTCGCCGAGCAATGTACTGTTCTTTCATCGTCAAATGTTTGCCGGTTTGCAATTGTTGCGCAATATTAGACATGTACCGGGCGTCAATAACATTAAACCCAATGTTATTTTTCGCAATTGTTGTTTTTTGCGTTTTCTCTTCATTCGTCTGTAATTGATACAACGCCAATACCGCTCTTACCAGCCATTTGTACGACTGATGAATATTGGTGTGAATTTCCTCTGCCGTCCATACTTTTTTTGTTTCATTTTGATTTGTCATAATAAACCTCCATAATAAATTAAAGAATTGTGTTTCTTTGTTTCTTATGGTTTTATTATAACACGAAGGATAGATGAATCCAGATTTTTAATTTAATTTTTATACAATTAATTGAAAATACGTTTGCGGGCAACTTCAACATATTCCGGCTTTTTCTCAATGCCAATGAATTTCCGTTTTAATTTTCTTGCAACCATCCCCGTTGTACCACTACCTAAAAACGGATCAAGTACCAAATCATTTTCCACAGTGAACAATTTAATAAAAAATTCAGGAATACCTTCGGGGAATACAGCCGAATGCCCCCTCGCTAAAGGTTCTGTTGCTACGTGTAAAACATTCGTCGGATACACTGTTTCGTTAATTATTATATCTTCACGTTTAGCAAGACCGCTTCCAGTTTTCGATATTGTTGTTTTCATATATCGTGATCCGGCTCTGGCGTGAATAAGCGTCTGGATTCGTTGTGATTTAGCAATGGATGCGGGGGCTGCCGATATTTTCACGGCGTCTTGATACATATTAAATTGTTTCGTTTTGTTAAACTGAAATAAATGTTCCCACGCATCACGGAATCGTGTCGTTATTTTGCACGGAAATACTGATTTTTTGTGCCAGATAAACTCTTCCGTCCATCGCCATCCTTGACAACGCATCGATTTCACCAAATCCATCACATACTCTGAACGCTCTCCATCAACACATTTTTCTTTAATGTTCAAAATAAATGTACCGGACGGCTTAATAACCCGAAGTAATTGTTCGGAAATCGGCAAAAACCAATCAACATATTGTTCAGGTGGAACCCCGCCATAAGTGTCTTTTCGCATATCAGCATACGGCGGCGACGTAACAATTAAATCAACAGTGTTATCCGCAAGTTTCTGTAATTCAATAGCCGAATCACCTTCTCTAATTTCACAAGGTATTTCGATTATTTCACCGTTTGTATAATATTGCGATACCGCTTGTTGTCGATTTAACCGATTGACAAATTCAGGAAACGGCATTATTCTACTTGCGTTGATTGTTCTATTTTACGTGTGAATGTTCCATTGTCGTTTTGTAAAAGTAAACCGTAACGAACAAGAGGGAATAATAATTGTTTTACTTTTGCTGTTGAAAGATTCGTCAACGTACTAATCTCGTCAATCGTCAATGAATCACGGGACACAAAACAATGTTCTACCGGATTCATAGCGTCTTCATTCATATCCCATTTGAAAACGTCCCAATAAGTTGTTTTCAATATTCTCTGTGGAAATTGTTTAACTGTTGCGCCGTATTTTATCTTTTTGGTATTGTCTTTATTTGTATCGTTTTCAAAATCAGAAAACTTGTCATAATACAATTTCTTTAACGTAACGCCTTCGTAAAGCCAATAACCTGTCGGTTGAACGTCGCGTGGTAAATTGAGTAACGTTTTCGTTAAATTGGTCAACGATACCGGCTCGTCATTAAATATCTCTTCAAACTTTACCGTCTTTTTGCCACAAACTGTAGCGCATTTTGACATATCGTTTGCAAAATAGAGTTTCGCCCCAATCGGAATATCCAACATCTCAAAATTGAATAAAGGTCGCCGGACTTGTTGCGGTTTACCTAACTTGCTTTTGTAAACCGGTAAATTTACCGATTGCTCTGTACCGGATTGTGATGTTTCCGTATCTGATTGTTGCACAGATTTAATCGGAGCCGCTTTAACACGTTTCGGTTTTTTCGATGTTTTTGTTTCAACCGTTTTTGCTTCAACAATTTCCGCTTCTATAATCTCCGGTTCCGTAATTTTCGATTCGGTGATTTTCGGTTCATCTTTTACTCTTGTTTCCGCTTCAACAATTTCTGCTTCTATAATTTCCGATTCGGTAGTTTCTTTTAATGCTTCAAAATCATCGTTCTCTTCAACATTATCTAACTCATCCACATCAGGAACAATTGTAACTTCCGATTCTGATTTTGGCGGTTTAATTGTTTCTCCTTCAGGCGGTTCCTCAATCGGTTTCATTTTTAACGTTACTGCATCGGTGTTTCTAATAATCGCCACCACCGGATTATTGGTATCATCTATAATATCAATAGCGATATTATTTTTCGACGCATTATAAACTTTCTCGAACAATGCACGATAATTATTATCAATCTCCATCGCCGGATCAAATAATTCGTGAAGCGTTGCCACCCTGCCGGCAAGAACCTCATTGTTCCATTTTACCGCCTTCGGACAACCTAACAAAATAAATAAATTAACCACTCGTGATTTCGCAATACGCATGTGTGCCTCCAACTTAAAATTACTAAAATTTAATGATTATTTGAACATTAAAAATCAAAAAATAACGTTCCTATTGTTATATCTACTATAAATATCAAATTGTTGCTAAAATTTTGAACAATTCTAAAAAAATTGTTAGAATTATTTGCAAATTGTTTACAATACGTTATTTTATACGTTTCTTACATGTGTGTTTTCAAAAAATATCAATATGACTTACACCGTTTTCCGAAAACAAAAGGCATTGACTGGATTTCGGCAAAATGGTAAAATCTCAATGAATAAGGAGTGCAATAGTGAGTAATTAGGCTCCACTTCAGGATTTTAAGTGTATTTTTACACAAGGAGAAATTATGGCGACTCAAAAAACACCCACATCTCACAATGTTCATATCATAAATGAACGGGAGATTAAAGACTTGTACCAAAAACTCGGTCTTCCAACCGAAAAAAACAATAACAACCCCAAAAATAATCAACAAAACAATAATTGTCAGAATAATCCATTTAAGGATGATTGGCCCCCAATTCCTGAATATTCGCTTCGGCACAGTAATAAATAAAATCACTCGTTTGTTCACATTTGAAATTATTAATTTTTTGAAATGCCGGATTTTAATACAGTCATTGAAGAAATCAAACAATGTAATTCTTTGCTGGATTCTGCCGATACAATTGTTCGAAAAAAGTATCTCGAAGTTCTACATGAAATTACAGGACGTAACATTGTCCTTTATTATTCCGCTTTCTTGGAAAAAAGCGGCAATCTTCCTTTTGGGATTGACGATAATGACATGGGCAGTTTTATGTTAATGTTTGCCGGATTAACACGTAACAAAGGACTTGATTTAATTCTTCATACGCCCGGAGGAATTTTTTCTGCAGCAGAGTCTATTATTCATTATATTCGTTACCTTTTCGGTAATGACATTCGTGTTATCGTTCCCCAACTTGCAATGTCAGCGGGAACTCTTATTGCGCTTTCTGCAAAAGAAATAGTTATGGGGTATCATTCCAGTCTTGGTCCAATTGATCCACAATTTATGGGTGTTTCTGCTCATGCGGTTATCGCAGAGTTCCAAAACGCTAAAGAAGAAATTCAAAAGGATCCTAGTTGTCTTGAGTTGTGGAAAACAATTATAGCAAAATATCGTCCAACATTTATCGGAGATTGTCGTAATGCTGTTATGTGGAGTGAAGAATTGGCAAGAGAGTTACTTTCGACAGGTATGTTTCATGCGTATCCTAAAAAAATTCAACAACAAAAAATTGATCAAGTTCTCAAAGAACTCGCCGACCACAGTAAATCAAAAGCACATAATAGGCATTTTTCAGCAAAGCAATGTAAAGATTTCGGGTTAGAAATTTTTAACCTAGAATCAGATGAAAAAATACAAGAAGCAGTTCTTTCAATACATCATGCCGCAATCTATACAATGGGACATCCATCAGTTATTAAACTTATCGAAAATCACGAAGGAAAACGACATTTATTAAAAACACAAAGTCCAATGAGACTTGATTAAATTTACACGGAATTATTGTTTTGTTATCATTATTCAGCAAAAAACTTATCGAACAATTTACTAATCGGAGAAAAAAGACCGTTATTTAAATTGTTTTACAACAAAACAGATAAAACAATATTGTTTAATGAATTTTTGGGTAGAAACCTAAAATCATTGGACGTCCTATCGCTAAACATCCGGCAACATACAAACATTCCAATTCACTGTATTCCTCTTCACGCCGGACAATCCAGTTTAATCGCCGGATTTGTTGATCCCGCTCTATCGGAGTGGCGTTAATGCCCACCATCCCCGTAACATGAGCAAGTTTCGTTTTCGATTCAGAAAAATTAGACTTGTCTAATAATTTTGTTTTATAACTTGCCGCATCCGCTTGCGTTGCCGTAACTATTAAACAATGTTTCGATTGCGACAATCCCCGCAACCGTTTCCATGTGTCATCCACTTGATAACGCCTATCCTGCTTGCCGTCAATCGGTGCTAATAAATCAGCATAATCAATCACAATAACATCAGGGATCCAACCGGAACGCTCCCAAGTATCCAATCTTGACACAATGCCCGGAACACTAACCGAACCGCTAGCATGAACCGATAATCGCAACAATTCATCCTTCCCGTGTTTTTCAACCATCTTACGGCATTTTTGAATGGCATCCTCAACAAACAGGGGTTCCCGAATAGGCATTTCGTTGTAATCAATTTCAATATTGTGTTTTTTGTCAACTTCTAATCGACTGGGAACTTTTATAACAAAATCCTTTTTTTTAGGAATTGCCGTAACATACTGCATGAGCCGCATAATTACTTGGTTTTGGCTCATATCACCCACTTCAAAAAAAGCAACTTTACGCCTTTCTTTCATTGCCCGAACAGAAATATCCAAAAGCGCAAACGACTTTCCAACCTTTTCGCCGGCAAGGAACCCAATAAAACTATCACGACTAAAAGCGTTGCCGAAAAAGAATTGTATATCGTCTTCATCTTTTTTGTTGAAATGAATTAATTGCTCCGCCCCCCCTTCAAATGCCTGCCGAATTGCCGTTTCATTACGCAACGGGTCAATTCCTAAATCAGCATTGAGTTCAACACGTTGAAATGAATTAACGGCATCAAGACTATCTTCTAATTTACCGGATTGTATTCCGGCTTTAATACGATCCGCAATCCTGTCTAACTGTACTTCTGTAAAATACCGGCTGGCTTGGTCAATAAGATAATCACGATTTTGAATAGGGTTATTGTCAAACTCCAAATCAAGAGAAGTAAGTAAATCACTGATTTGTTTACAATAATCTTGGTTTGAATTTTTATCTTGATATGATTGAAACCGTGACTGAATGGATTCACGGATAGCCTTGCTATATTTATTGTAGTGATCAACCGCCCACCTGCCCACTAAATTAGCAATATCAGTACGAAAAAAGTCAAAACGGTTTGTCGTTTTCCACAAAGAAGCCACCGACGATACAACAGTATCATCAGTAATCATGCCTATCAGAATACGGCGTTCAACATCAGCATTAAAAGATTCAACTTCCATGATACCTGACCTGAACAACGATCCCCTTAATAAACTATAAATTTAATACACAATAATACAAATATTAAAATTTCGACGTGCTGTCTAGTATTTGCTGAATACACTTTTTATTATCTGCTACAATATCCGCCGTATCTTTATTAGACTTATGCGAGATTCCGTCCGTTAAATCGTCATATAAATTGTCTAAATCGTCATAAACACACTGTAATTCATTTCGTATTTCCTTCATCGACATCCATTCAACATCATCAGAATAACCTAAAAATTGAAGATACGCATCAAGAAGTTCTACCACAATCGGTTGTTGCACAATATCACTAAACCGAAGCGTGTTTTCAATATTCGATTTCAGAAAATTTCGTATTATTGTCATAATTATTAAAGTCGGTAAAATTTTTAATATCTGTTTTAATACTATCTAATAACCATTTCCATTTCGCAAACGATGTTTTCAACAATTCATTAGAATTATTAAAATCAGTTACATTGTTAGAATTATCAGATGTCATAATCATTGGCTGTTGTTTAAGGTGTATGAATAATACCACGCATTGCGGCATCGTGTGTTTCTCGAGATGACATTGCACCGAATTTCGCTGAATGCCCCAACGCAATTGTGTAATCAACATCACAATTACTGCATCGGTCTTGAAGCCATCCGCCGTGAAATAAACAACCACAGCGTACACAACGACGTAATGTCGGATCCTTCGCCATCAATTTGGCGACTTCTATTTCGTTCTCCAACCACTCTTCTAACTCTTCAATTGTTTTATCATTGGCGTATCGGAAATAAGGTTTGTACTTTTTATACAGCCATCCCGCCACCGCAAAAACATATCCACGTCTAATTGTTATCTGCGACTTGGGTAACCAAATACTAATATCACCAACAATCAATACCGCCTTTTCCGTTTCATGCGTGATTGTAAGCGGCAAAATAAGTATGTTTGCCATTTTTAGGGTCTCCTTTGGAATAAAAAATTTTCTTGTTGTTTATATTGTATAGTATAACAAAAAAATTAAATGAATCAAGATTTTTCTGTTCTATTTATAAACAATTGTTCAAATTTTATTTCCAATAGGCAGACATTCCGAATTGTTTCATTTGTTTTATGAATAACCGCCATGTAAAAAGAGTGTCATGGGCGCAATATTTTAACAATGTTTCCAAAGGAACTTCATGCAATCGATTTAATTTACCCTCGCCGCTTGTCATATAAGGTTTCGTCGCATCCTCATAACCGACAATACCAAAATTCACCGCCGTTTGAAATTTCAATCCTGTAATTCCAGTTCGGCAATCTAAAATGTGTGCATTCAACATCGTGTCGCCAACCCAATTAGTAACTGGTGTTTTGAAATAAACATTCGACCAACGATCTTCAAATTTACAATTATGCGCCACCTTCGGAATAGGACTTTGTAAAAATTTCACCCATGCAGGAATAACATCATGCAACATAGGAAACGCAATTATTTTTTGAACCTTGTGGAATCCCCCAAAACAAACCGCCGCACAAAGTACCCTAGCCCCTGTAACTTCCGGTTTTATACAATTGGTTTCATAATCAATAACAGCATAACCCCGTAAAGAATTACCTATCCATTCAAGGGCTTCACTAATGTCATTCACTGTGTATAAAAATTGTATAATGTTTTTCTTATCTTCAACAGGGAATGGCGGTTCCCCTAGTTTTTCTACGGCTGCTTTGATATACCGCTCCAACCAAAGATAAGCAACAATGCCCGTCCCCGACAATAGGTCAGGAGTTGAAGAATTTTTATAACCCAACGACATAATATATGCCGAATCATAAACCGGACAAACCCATGCGTTCCAACGTTTTGCCGGCATTTGATGACCAATAAAATGTGCAAGGTCACCCATACTCTCATCACGCCATAAAAACGACATCACCGCATGAATCGCATTTAAACCAATCGGTATAATTACTTTCGGTTGTAATTCTTGTATCGTTCTGTCAAGATTCGGCAAACAAGATTCTATCGCTAATAACGGATGACCTGTGCCAAAACATACCGCAGCCCCCGTCATCCAACAATCCTCCTCCGGTTCAATATCAGCATTACGCAACGCCGTCATAATAAAAGACGGTTTTTTATTTTGTCTCGAAAACCAATTTCTACTAACATCAATATACGCCGTTGGCTGATCACGTATCAACAGAATTTTTTTATCGCCTCTACCGGAAACAGGAATACCCGGAGGAATTATTTTACCGGTTAAATTCTTTGCTTTTTTTCTTCGACCGCATTGTGCACAAGCCGCTACAAGAGAACGTTTGCGCACTGATGCTTTTTTCTTTGCCCTTTCAAAAAAAGACATTACGGTTCTTCCAATGATGTAATATAAATGTAACTATCGTTAGAAAACTTCAAACAATCCGAACACAATTCACATGTCTTGTATTGATTTAGCAACGCAATAAACAATTGCGGGTTAATACTAAACTGCATACTCTCTCCATCGTATTCAATTTTGTGACTGTTTTTATGAGAACCGTTAATACCTTCGCCGGTAATAAAGAGTTTTTGTTTCTCCTTACTAAACTGAACCCCGATACGGTCAATGCCTTTCAAATTGTCTTTTGAAAACAAAGAAGCAATAGAAACCGCTTCCTTCACCCCCGCCGGTACCACCACCTCAACACCGTTACGCTCTTTAGTAATAACTACATCAATAGTATCAATATAATCCTCAATAAATCGATGACAACTAAGACGTAAATCATTTTTGTTTCTGAAATGCAACCATTTCGGCGTAATCGCAAATTCTGTTACATGGTTACTCACCGCCGACTGCAACGCACCACGCCGAACAAGAAACGGCTGATCTATCGGCATTTCAATATTGTAACGACTTGCCTGATTTTCATTTGCCGATTCCATGTACGTTGGAGTAATATGAATCGACGACAATTGAAAATCCCTATCAGATCGACTAACACAACCTTCGACAATACTAACCGCTTCTATAAAATTGTCCGGCAACGGTAACCATTTATCGTCAGTCGGCATCTCCAAAATATGAATCGGTAATCTAATTTGCGAATCACATTTCAAATGCGATATTGATTTTTTGCACTTGATAATAACACTGCCCTCTTCTTCCTGACTAATGTCGATTTCATCATCGGGCAATTTATTCAATAAATTTAACAACAATTCAGCCTGAACCGCTCCGGTAATTTCTGTCTTAAATTTAACGTAGCAGGCGATTTCTTCGTTAAATGAATATAACGAACCATCCTTCTCATCAAAAATAACACAGTCCCCTTGCTCAATGATTTCTCTTTTCGCAATACCGGGCTTCAAAGAACCAAGAGTTTCAATCAACTCAAGACGATCTACTAACATAATTTATAATCTCCCTGTTTAAGTTAAAAAATAATTGTTTTTATTCATAACGTTTTTTTCGTTGTACTTGCGTTTTTTCAAGAATCTCGTTCCAAGAATCGGTAACAAGTTTTTTCAACTCATCAACACAATTATCTTCTTCAATCAATTGTATCAATTTATCACGTGTTGCCGCTAACTCTAATTGCGGAATCGTAATAACTTGTCTCGCCGCTTTTTCCGCTTTCGTTCCTTCTGATTTTGTTTTTTCCGTTTTGATAATATTTTCGTCCAACAACCAATCAATCATCGAACCAATATCGTCTAAACCGTAACTGTTATAAATCGGAAATTGAATCGCAGGGCGTTGTCCGGTGTGTCGATTCTTTTTTATCTTCGCTTCCACCTGAGTACCAATCGATCTCAATTTTCCTTTTATCGATTTTGTTATGTCGCCAAGAGGTTTTAACCAAAGTTCTATATGAGCATAAAATTTCAACGCTCGCCCGCCCCCTGCCACTTGCGGCGCACCAAGCCCCGTAATATTATCACGTGTTTGCGTAACAATCACTAAAATACTTCCGGTATTTCGTAACTGCGTAATAACACGCCGAATATTTTGGCTGTTCATTTTCGCTTTGCCGTCACCATACGAACCTTTCAAATCTTTAGAAGTGCCTTTTCTCTCATTACCCCGCCGGATTTCTTTGTTCGCTTCAAATTTATCTTCCGCATCAATAGAATCCAATGAATCCATACTATCCAAAACATAAATAAACGGCTTTTTCGTTTTAATAATATCGTCAAGGTGAAAATAAAAATCTTCAACCTTTTCACTATAAATCGGATTACCGGACTTATCACGGCGAGGGGGCTCCAAACGTGTTTGTAACTTTTTACCAAAATATTGTTCAACATCCATCAAACAACCATTTTCAACATCGTCATAAATAAAACGATAATCTTTGTACGCTTCCGATTGAGCGGCTTCAGCAAGCATCGTCATTAACAACCACGTTTTGCCGGCATTCGATGCACCGCAAAGCCACATATAATTTCCCTTTTCAAGAAAACCATTAGGGTCATTGGTACAAGCAAGATTCAAAAGCGTACACCCGCTCGATAATCGTGACGCCGGATCACTAATTCGTGCAACAGACGACGCCGTCAACGCTTCTTTTAATGTTTCAACAACATCATTTTCCGTATTATCCGTTTCAACTATTTTCTTTTTAGGCATAATTTCAAAATTAAAAATAAAAGTTGCATTATAAGAAACTGTATGATTGCTGTTCTAACCGTTAAACTACCGAGGCACCGGTGGACCGCACCGGCTCTCCCCAGGGAGGAATTGAACCCCCGTCTTCAATCATCAGTTTCCAATACATTATGGTGGGTAGGAATCGAACCTACATTTAACCAACCCGTCAATCAGCTGTTTACCAGAACCCTCGTCAAGGACTTCCACTTCGCCACATTTGTTACACTTAAATTTGCGGGAGCAAGAATCGGACTTGCAGCTTAAGAATATGAATCTTAAATGTTACCATTACACTATCCCGCAATACACGTTACGGCAAGGAGAGATTAAAATTGCCGTAACGTTCTCCTCTTTTAACTAATCTTCGTCTTCCCAATCTTCAACAACACTATGTTTTGACTTTGGTTTTGATTTCGCCGGAGGCTCATCATCGTCCTCATCATCATCTTTAAGAACCGCTTTTTTCTTGAACTTCGGTTCGTCGTCTTCGTCAGTATCAAACGGAACTTTTGATTTCGGTTTCACCGGTGAAAAAGGTTCATCATCCTCGTCATCATTTTTAGTAACCGTTTTTTTCTTGGGCTTCGGCTCGTCGTCCTC
>JAISNF010000186.1 GCA_031276415.1 Planctomycetaceae bacterium | reverse complement strand
AATAGTGTCTCGGTTTAGTGTAGAAATTCCGTGATATTTCCTAAGTCCCGCAGGGACGGGATTATGCATAACCGTAGGTTGCGCTGCGCTACACCTACGGTTATGCACCTCACACCCCTTGCGGGGTTAAGATTGAGAAATAAAAATTCCCTCTGTGAACTCTGTGGTTAATAAAAAAACCAGTTATTAGAAGTTCCCTTTATTTACATTTCCTTGTTCTTTTTTACTCTTTTGCCGAACAGCGAAGTTAGGAGTACGAAAAGAACCGGCGTAACATAGATGCCGATGAGTGTTTCCGTCAACATTCCGCCGCAAACAGGTGTGCCAATAGCATGTCTGCTCACCGCCCCAGCACCCATCGCAATAAATAACGGCAAAATCCCCAATATAAACGCAAATGAGGTCATCATAATCGGACGTAACCGAAGACGACCCGCTTCATAAGCCGATTCAATAATCCCACCACCATGACGATAACCCTCAACAGCAAACTCCGTAATCAAAATTGCATTCTTCGCCGACAAACCAACCATTAAAATAAAACCAATCTGCGTGTAAATGTTGACATCAAGACCACGACCACCCACAAAAAGCAACGCCCCGCCAATTCCAAGAGGAACCGCCATCAAAATAATAATCGGCGTCGTCCAACTCTCGTATTGGGCAGCCAGAACAAAAAACGCAAAAATAACACATAAAGCAAAAACAACCACCGTCGTGTTGCCAACCGCTCCCTCCTGATACGACATCCCCGCCCAACTATAACCAAATCCACCCGGTAACTCCCGCGATAACTCCTCCAACATCTTCATCCCCTCGCCCGAACTAACTCCAGATGCCAATTGAGCAGAAATATACGCCGTTGGGTAAAGTTGAAATCGCGGAATCCGCTGCGGTCCAACTTCCTGACGAATCGTTGCAACCGCACTGATCGGAACCATTTTACCATCAGGATTTTTAAACTTCATGTCCAACACAGATTTCGCATCGGCTCGGTAATCGCCCTGCGCCTGAATATAAACAGAAAATACACTGTTAAATTTGTTAAAATCATTGACATAAACCGAACCATAATAAGATTGCAAAGCATGGAAAACTTCATCAAGAGAAACTCCCATCTTCATCACCTTGTCGCGGTTAATGTCCAGAAAAACACGCGGAGCATAAGGATTAAATGTTGACTGAACTCTCGTAAAAAGCCCCGTCTTCTGCGCCCGCTCACAAAAATTCTCGGCAGCATCAAATAATTCGCTCATTCCGTTGCCGCCACGATCAAGCATTTGATACTCGATTCCGGCAGCACTGCCAAGACCCATCACCGGAGGCGGCGGAAAAACCAAAATCTCCGCCTCTGGAATCGTGGAAAACTTTTTCGTCCACTTCGCAAGAAGTCTCGGCATTATTTCGTCCAACCCGTCAGAATGCTCTTTTTGCCCGTCTTTGTTTCCGCTTCCGCTAGTTTTTCCGCCTGTTTTTCCGTCTGTTTTTCCGCCAGTTTTTCCGTCTTTATTTCTGTCTGTTTTGGACTGCATCCCAAGTTTTGTCTTGAGAATTTCCGTAAACTTCGGATATCGATTTTCCCAAGACGTCAACGTTAAAATCGCCATCGCAACATTGGTGGCATTCGCTCCGTCAAGCATGGAAAAACCACTGATAAATTCAATGTTCTCAATTCCCGCTTTGTCTTCGTCAAACATTTTTTGCATCTTCGCAACAACTTCCGATGTCCGCTCAAGCGATGCGCCTTCCGGCAATTTAATGTCAACAAACAAAACACCCTGATCCTCATTCGGAATAAAACCGGTCGGCAAAACCATAAAAGCAGAATAAATCGCAAAAAGTAAACCAAACCAACACAACAGAACAACCCAACGCGCCGCAATAACTCCCTTGACCGTCCGAAGATAAAATCCGGCATAACGATTGAAAAAGAAATTAAATAGGCGGAAAAGGAAAAACTTTTTCTCGTCAGGTTTGCTTTTCCGCAAGATGATTGCCGCCATTGCAGGGGCAAACGTCAAGGCACATATCGCCGAAATACAAACCGCTCCGGCAATAGTCAACGCAAATTGACGATAAACCTCGCCAACAATTCCCGGAACCATCGCCGTCGGAATGAAAATCGACATCAACACAAATGTTGTTGCCACAATGGGACCGCCGACTTCGTCCATCGCTTTTTTGGCAGCGTTGTAAGGTGATAGATTTTCTTCATCGATAAGCCGTTGCGTGTTTTCGACAACAAGAATTGCATCGTCCACGACAATTCCAATAACAAGAATCAACCCAAACAGCGTAAGCGAATTGACCGTAAAACCGATACACCACATAATAAAAAAGCATCCGACCAACGAAACAGGAACAGTCATTGTCGGAATCAGCACGGCACGCCAATCTTGCAAGAAAAGGAACACAATCAAAACAACAATGATAATCGCTTCAATAAGCGTTTCCTTCACTTCTCCAAGCGAAACCTTAACATATTCCGTTGCATCGTAGCCGATAGCATAAGTCAAATCGTCACCGAAAAGCCCTTGCTTTTCTTTCATTTCCTGCAAGATTTTTTCAACATTGCCGGCAACTTCAATCGAATTGGCACCCGGATTTTGATAAATTGCAATGGTTGCTGTCGGAACTCCTTCATAAGTTGCCGTACAGTTATAATTTTTGCCGCCGAGTTCAATATTGGCGACATCACGAAGCCGAAGAATACTTCCGTCTTTGCCGGTTCGGAGAATCATGTCGCCAAATTCTTGTTCGTTTTGAAGACGTCCGAGAGCGGCAAGAACGACATTATTTTTCGTACCGGCAGGAATCGGCGGCGCACCAATACGTCCGGCAGCAACCTGAACATTCTGCGATTGCAAAGCGGCGGTGATTTCCGAAACGGAGATATTTCGGGCGGCAAGAACTTCAGGATTGAGCCAAATCCGCATACTAAAATCTTGAGCGTTGAAAATTGTTACATCGCCGACACCGTTTATCCTCGCTAATTGATCTTTGATATTGATTGAAACATTGTTAGCAAGATAAAGACTCCGATCACTAAATTCTTCAGCCGTCATCCGTTTGCCCTGCCGATAATCAGCGAGGTCTTTCGGATTGTAAAAATCAAGAACAAGAACCATATTGGTTGATTGTTTTTTGACGGTAACACCTTGTCGGGTAACTTCTGCGGGAAGTGTTGCGGACGCCATATTGACACGGTTTTGCACGAGAACGGTTGCCATATCGGGGTCTGTACCGACTTCAAAGGTTACGGTAATTTTCATGTTCCCGTCGCTGGTACAATTCGAGGACATGTAAAGCAGATGATCAACGCCGTTGACTTGTTTTTCGATGGGAGTTGCAACGGTATCGACAACAGTTTCCGCATTGGCGCCGGGATAATTTGCCGTAATGGAAACGGTTGGCGGCGTGATATTCGGAAACTGTTCAACGGGCAACATAACATAAGCCACGCCGCCCGCTAAAAGAATAATCAGCGAAATGACACAAGCAAAAACCGGTCTGTCAATGAAAAAATGTGAAATGTTCATGGGAACGCAATAAAGAAACTTCTAAAAACGACAAATTTATTTTTATTAACCACAGAGAACACAGAAAACACAGAGGAAATTTTTAATTGGAATCAAAACGTTATTTAATAGTAACCGTTCACGGTATTTTTTTATTATTTTATACTCATTACACTTTCAAAATTCGGTTTTGTTAGAAAATATCACCTGGAATATTCTATTTGCCAATCCTGTAAATTCTGTTCATTCCGTCGAAATTTGTTAATTTTGTCCAAAAACGAAAACCGAATTGTCAGATGTGATGAGTATAAAAAACAGTTAGTTATTAGAAGTTGCCATAAGAGGTAGGAGATTACGGTTTTACAGAGATTTTCACTTCGCCGCCGTCGCGGGCTTTTTGGACACCGTGAACGATGTATTTATCGCCCTTTTGCAATCCTTCTTCAACAACCACCGTACCGTCCGATTGCGGATCGCCAAGTTTAACAATTCGCCGACGGGCAATATTTTTCTCATCAACAACGAAAACGTAATTGTGATTCAAGTCGGGACGAACCGCTTCACTTTTCACCAAAACGGCATCGGTTTTTTTCCAGAGCGGAATTCTGACTCGGCAAATTTGTCCTGGAAAAATCGTATAATCGGGGTTCAAAACTTCGCCGCGAACAGTTATTGTTCCTGTTGATCGGTCAATCGTATTGCCGACCATATCGATAATTCCCTGAAACGGAAACTCTCCCAAAGCGGGCGATGCTCCTTTGACGAGACCGATTTCAAAAACGATTTTAATATTCGATGAATCATCTGAATCATCTAATTGTTGTGGTGATTGTGTTTTCAGGGTTTCTTTTTTCTTTTTGATTACGTCGAACAATTTTTGTATTTTGGGGTCTTGATTATTTTTAGCGAACTCATGAATGTTGTTGAACTGATAATCGCTAATATCAAAATAGACGTAAATCGGATCCATTCCGGCGACTGTTGTCAAAATGGTTTCTGCCGTATTGGGACCGACAAGATTACCGACATCGACAAAATTCCGATCTGCTTTTCCGTTGATTGGACTTTTGACGTCGGTGTAACTCAGATTTAATTTTGCGATATTGAGTTGAGATTCGGCTTTCAACACATTGGCGTTGGCTTCATCGCGTTTAGCGGTGTCTGTTTGCAAATCCTGTTCCGTCACCGCATTTTGAGCACGCAATTCTTTGGTTCGGTTGAGATTTGCTTCATTCAACAAGAGTTGGGCTTTGGCGGAGGCGAGTTGGGCTTCGGCGGCTTTAACTTCGGCTTGATATTGATCCGGTTCGATCAAAAAGAGCGATGATCCTGCCTCAACAAAACTGCCCGGACGATAACGAATTTCACGCAATATTCCGGTAACACGTGCCGGAATATTGACAAATTCGAAGGCTTCGGTTCGTCCTGTTGTTTGGATAAACGGTTGAACATCGCGGATTTGGACGTCCTCGACAACAACTTCCGGTATTGCAAGCGGCGGCTTTTCCACAGTTTTCCGGCAACCGGACGCAAAAAGAATTGGTAAAATCAAAACCAAAACAGACCGGCAAAGAATAAAACGGGACATTACAAATAAGGGTGTAAATGAGATATTGTTTGATCAATAGAAAACGAAAACGTCTTATTTTTAATTTTGAATCATTTAAGAACATAGGAAACAAAATGACTTCAATTTCATACGATACTTTATATCTTATTACAATATTAAGAGCAGTATCTTTTGACATTTTTTCATTCTACACCAACTCAATACGTTTCCAAGGGGGAATCTTTAAAATTCAATATTGAACCGGATGTTCCGGTTTTTTATTTAAGCACAGAGAGGACGGAGAACATAGAAAAAAGGTGTCCACAGATGACGCTGATAGACGCAGATTATTTTTTGTTTTATATTTAAAAATTATCTGTAACAATCAGCGTAATCTGCGGACGTTTTTAAAAATAATCGGCGGACTTGTTTCTTTTCTCTGTGGTTAATAAAATAAATTTGTTGTTTTTAGAAGTTTCCATAACACAAAAAAACTAAAATTAAAAACGATGTTGACTCAAAAT
>JAISNF010000160.1 GCA_031276415.1 Planctomycetaceae bacterium | reverse complement strand
TCGGATGAAGTCGTTCAAAATATCACAAAAGTTTTCACCGGAACGGAGGGGTTTGAAATGGCTACCACCATTAAAAAAGGAATTGTACAAGAAGGAATCGAAATCGGAGAAGCACGCGGTGAAGTACGCGGTAAAGCAATCGGCGAAGCACGCGGTAAATTGGAAGGACAAATCGATGCGATTTTAGGAATCTTGAACAATCGATTTGGGAAAGTTCCTCAAGATATTGTCGATTCACTTAATCAACGCACTGATGCTATTGCGTTAATGTCATTAGTTGTTCATGCAGCGGATTGTTCCTCGTTGGACGATTTTACCGCCGCCCTGTAAATTGAATTGTGTGGAAAACGTATTGAGAAAATATGACATCGCCGGTTTTTTCACTCCCCAAATTTTGGCTGAATAATTACACTATTTTTTATAATCATTACCATTGATTTGTAAAACGATGAGAAAAACAACACGTCGGGAAATACTTGGCAAGATCGTTGGTGGTGGATTGGCGGTCAGTGCTTTGAGCCATGAGGAGAAAATTCTCGCTGAGACGACGAAACTTGCTGAAACAACAAAAAAGGATGAGGATGTTGATGCTCTTTCGTCCGCCACGCGGAAAGATACAAATTGGTCAAAATTTTCCGACCTGAAAGAAAAAATTCCCGAATCAACACTTTGCCAATTACCAATGAGCCGCGTTATTCTTGGCGGTAATCTTGTTAGCGGTTTTGCTCATTCGCGAGATTTGCTTTATGTTTCTGATCTTGTGAAGGCTTATCACACAAAGGAAAAAACATTTGCCACATTCAAACTGGCGGAAGCCTGCGGAATCAACACATTTCTGATGAATCCCAGCCTTTGCGAATTAGTCAATGAATATTGGGAAAAAGCCGATGGAACTTTGCAATTTATGACCAATTGCAGCGGTAAAACACCGGAACAAATTTTAGCCAATTTCAAAAAATCAATTGATCATGACGCATCATCCGTTGTTCTTCAAGGTGAAGTTGCGGATCGGCTTGTTCGGGAAAAAGATTTCAAAACAATAATTCAGTGTGTCGAATTTACGCGGAAAAATGAAATTCCTGTCGGTATTGCCGCTCACCGGATTGAGACGTTACGAATTTGTGTTGATCAGGGAATTATTCCCGATTATTGGATGAAAACGTTTCATCATCACCAATATTGGTCTGCCAAACCGGGTCAGGAAGAACACGATAATATTTTTTGTCGCGATCCCAAAGAGACGATTGAATTTATGAACAATCGACCGGAACCTTGGATTGCGTTCAAAGTTCTTGCTGCCGGTTCCATCCAACCTCAAGATGGTTTTCGTTTCGCTTTTGAAAACGGGGCGGATTTTATTTGTGTTGGGATGTACGATTTTCAGATTGTTGACGATCTTAATATTTGCACAAATATTCTCAAAAGTAAACTGAACCGCAAACGTTCCTGGAAAACATAACATAACGTAACGTAACACAAACAAACAAAACATATTGCCGATGTGTTTTTTCTAAAAACCGGAATAAATTATACGATAATTAGTGGGGAGAAACTGTTGTTTTTTCGTCTTTTCACACTTGGTTGTAAGGTGAATCAATACGAAACGGAATATATTCGTACCGGTTTATTGCGTCTTGGTTACACGGAATCCGAACCCGGTCATGTAGCGGATATTGTTGTGATCAATACGTGTACAGTTACAGCGGAAAGCGAAATGAAAGGGCGAAAAGCGATTCGTAAACTTATTCGCGAAAACCCCGGCGCAGAAGTTATTGTTACTGGATGTTCGGCGACTCATAACAATAAACAGATTTTGAATATCAGCGGTGTTTCAAAAATTATCGCTGATAAACAGGAAATTCCTGATTTTTTAAGAAGTCTTGGTTTGGCGGAATTGCCCAAGGGGATTCAGGCATTTGGTGAACGTCATCGGGCTTATGTTAAGGTTCAGGATGGTTGTCGGGTTGGGTGTTCGTATTGTATTATTCCCAAAGTTCGTCCGACACTTCGGAGCCGTTCCGAAAACAATATTCTTGATGAAATCAGAACTCTTGTACAAAATGGTTATCGGGAAATTGTTTTAACAGGAATTCATCTTGGGCATTACGGTATTGATTTTGCGAACAGTTACAAAAACTTGGCGGCGTTGGTTCGGCGCATTATTGAAATGGAAATAGAAGAACCATTTCGGCTTCGGTTGTCTAGTCTTGAAGCGGTGGAAGTTTCTGAAGAACTGATTGATCTAATGCTTCAAAATCCGCAACGAATTTGTCCGCATCTTCATCTTTCCATGCAAAGCGGCAGTGATGAAGTGTTGCGCCGGATGCGCCGGCGTTGGCTTTCTGAAACGTTTATCCGGCGTTGTGAAGAAATCGCTGCCCGTTTTGATCGTCTTGCTTTGACGACAGATATTATTGTCGGGTTTCCGGGTGAAACGGAAAAACAATTCGAGGAAACTTGCCGGATTGTTGAACGGCTTCGGTTTTCAAAAATTCATATTTTTCGTTTCAGTCCGCGCAAAGGAACAGAGGCGGCGACATTTTCCGATACAATTTCGCCGTCGATCCAACGTGTTCGTGCTGCACAACTTGCGGAAATTGCCAAACGCTTGCGAACTCATTACGCTGCCTCGTTGGTCGGAACAACTCTTTCCGTTTTACCCGAAACAATTCACAGCGGAACCGCTGATCGATATTTGACTGTTCGGTTTCAAAAAACAATTGAGCCCCAAATACTCGGACAACTCCGAGATGTTCAAATCACTCACGCTTTCGATGAAACACTTTTTGGCAACATAAATAATATTTGAAACGAAATAATATTTGAAACAAGATGAAACATAAATCCTTATCGATACAATGTTAAAAATTATCTGCGGACAATTTTCTTTGAATCTTTGTGGTGAAAAATAAAATAGGCTGGTAAAACGGAAAGAGTTGTATTTTATTTCCATCTCTGGTATAAAAAGAGTTATGATGTGTTTTGGAATTTTAAATAAAATATCGTTTGCGGTTTGGCAAACGATTGAAACGATTTACTGTTTTGCCGTTTGTGTTTCGTTTTTGATAAAATAAAATGCAAAATAAAACGCATCGTATTTAACGTAATAGTTTTGGTCGAAACTTGTTTTTGTTTCGTTTATGCCAATCTATTGAACAACCTATTGAATTACTTTTTTACGTATAACAGGAGAACTTTCCATGAAAAAATTATCCGACTGTTTCATTTTATCAAACAATATTTCGATTCCTTGTATTGGTTTTGGAACGTGGCAAATTTCCGACGGTGATGCGGTTATTCAATCAATTCACACGGCAATTGAGACGGGTTATCGTCACATCGACACTGCCGCCGCTTACAACAATGAAAAAGGAGTGGGGCAGGCAGTTCGTTCTTGCGGTTTGAAACGGGAAGAGGTTTTCGTAACGAGCAAACTTTGGAATTCGCAACGCGGTTACGAAAAAACTCTTGCTGCTTTTGACCAAACAATGGCGAATTTACAACTTGATTATCTTGATCTTTATCTGATTCATTGGACTGCCAACGCCAAACAATTCGGTGATGATTGGCAAAAAATCAATCTGGAAACATGGAGGGCATTTGAAAAACTGTACAAAGAAAAACGAATTCGTGCAATTGGATTGAGTAATTTTTTGCCGCATCATCTTGAACCGCTTCTCAAGCAGGCGGAAATTGCTCCGTTGGTCAACCAAATTGAATTTCATCCCGGTTATACTCAGCGGGAAACGGTTGATTTTTGTAACTCACATCAGATTCTTGTTGAGGCGTGGAGTCCGCTTGGACGAGGAAAATTACTTTCCGAGCCGGAACTTATTCGTATTGCTGATAAGCACAAAAAATCGGTAGCGCAAATTTGTATCAAATGGTGTTTACAAAACGGAATTATTCCGTTACCAAAATCAGCAACAGCCTCCCGAATTAAAGAAAACGCATTGATCTTTGATTTTGAACTTTCCGATCAGGAAATTCAAACGATTGATCAATTACCGCTTTGTGGGGATTCGGGACTTCACCCAGACAAAATTGATTTCTAAATTTGTAACCCGTTCATAACAATAAAAAACAGACAATGTGAAATAACTGTTTATTTTATTGACCACAGAAAAACGGCAACAAAAAAAAATTGTCCGCAGATTTCGCTGAAACATTACGATTATTATTTTACGACAAAGTTGATCATTTTGCCGCAGATGATAATTTTTTTGACTACGGTTTTATCTTTTAGAAGTTCGGCAATTTTTGCATCGGAAAGGGCGGTTTGTTCGAGAGTTTTCTCATCGGCATTGGCAGGAACTAAAATTTTGGAACGTAATTTGCCGTTAATCGAAATTGGAATTTCTAATGTTGTTTCACGAATTGCCGATTCATCGCAAATAGGCCACGATTCATAAGCCAACGTGTTACGATGTCCCAAAACCTGCCATAATTCCTCCGCAATATGCGGCGCAAACGGCGATAATAGCAATATAAATTGTTCCATCACCGATTTCGGACGAACCTGCTCCTTCAGAAAAAAATTGGTAAATTCCATCATTCGCGCAATCGCCGTGTTGAACGACATATTGCGAATATCTTCCGTTACGGATTTAATCGTTTTATGTAACATTCTGTTTTGTTCGGCTGTCGGATTCGTGTTTTGAATAGACGGTTCCAATTTTAATTGTTCGGACGTTACAGAAACAATCATTTTCCAAACCCGTTCCAAAAAACCGCGCACTCCATGAACTCCGTCCATCGACCAAGGTTTCACTGATTCCAACGGTCCCATAAACATTTCGTACAACCTTAACGCATCAGCCCCGTAATTTTCTACCACCTCGTCAGGATTTACCACATTGCCCCGACTTTTCGACATTTTATTTGCCCGACTGTCCACCAAAATTTCGTTCCGAATTTCACTCTGAATCTCACTTTGAATTTCGTTCTGACAATCGATGTTCGTTTGATTAACGGCATTAATCAGAACGAAGTTCTCGCCTTTTTTCGTTACTTGTTTGGCGTCCAGTTTCACGGATTCAAGTTTTGTACCGTCAGACTTTAACGTACCAATACCGTCGCGATCAATATTCACACGTGTTGCGGAAATCCAATGACCGTTGGCATCTTTGAATCCGGTAAATTCCGTTTCGCCAAGAATCATTCCCTGATTCACAAGTTTTTGAAACGGTTCCGGTTGCGAAACAATTCCGTAATCATACAATACTTTATGCCAAAATCTTGCGTACAATAAATGCAACACGGCATGTTCCGCACCGCCGACATAAAGATCAACCGGCATCCAGGCTTTTTCGAGTTGCGGATCAACAAGCGTTGTTTTATTTTTCGGATCAATAAAACGTAAATAATACCAACACGAACCAGCCCATTGCGGCATTGTATTTGTTTCACGTTTATATCTTTTTCCGTTGCGATTAACGAACAACCAATCTGCCGGTGCTTGTTCCAATGGCGGTTCGGGCGAATTATGTTTCGCATCGAACCTCAATTCTTTGGGAATATCCAACGGTAATTCCGACGGTTGCAGCGGAATTGTTTTGCCGGTACGATTATTGTCGGCGTCAATTTCGTGCAAAATCGGAAACGGTTCCCCCCAAAAATGTTGCCGGCTGAAAAGCCAGTCACGGAGTTTGTAATTTACCGCTTTGCATCCGATGCCGGAGTTGCTCAGATCATTTGTTATTCGTTCCTTAAATTCCGCCGTCATCACGCCGTTGTACGCACCGCTGTTCACTGCAACACCCGATTCCGTAAACGCTTCAAAATCAACACCAATATGCACCGTACTGTCCACAGAACGAACAACCTGAATTATCGGCAACTGAAATTGTTTCGCAAATTCAAAATCCCGCGTGTCATGCGCCGGAACCGCCATAATCGCACCCGTACCATACGAACTCAATACATAATCGGCAATCCAAATCGGAATCGGTTCATTGTTGACCGGATTCAAAGCGTAAGAACCCGTAAACACTCCGGTTTTCTCTTTCGCCAAATCCGTCCGGTCAAGATCACTTTTCGAAGCGGCTAACGCACAATATTTTTCAACCGATTCTTGCTGCGCATTAGTCGTTAATCGTTTGACAAACGGATGTTCCGGCGCAATCACCATGTATGTTGCCCCAAATAATGTATCGGGACGCGTCGTATAAATCCGTAACACATCGGTGCCGGGTTTGCGGGGAAAACCGGAGTGTTGCCGTTTTTGTTTCCAGATATTGTATTCTTTTTCAACGGATTGACGCCACGATTTGGGACCGTTGACACAAAAATTTGTTGTTTCGGTTTTATTTGTACTGATAAAGAAATCGACTTCGGCTCCGGTGCTGCGACCGATCCAATTTCGTTGCAAGGTTTTGATTCCTTCCGACCAATCCAGAGTTCCGAGATCGGATTCAAGCCGGTCGGCGTAGGCGGTAATTCGTAACATCCATTGGCGCAACGGCATTCGTATTACCGGATGATTACCGCGTTCACTTCGTCCTTGAATTACTTCTTCATTTGCCAACACCGTTCCCAACTCCGGACACCAATTTACCGGCGCTTCAATTTGATAAGCAAGACGATGTTCATTTTTGTACGCTTCTATATCGGTGATATTATCAGGAATCGGCAGTTCGGAGATGGGTTTACCGCGTTGTTCATCGGAATCGAACCAGGTGTTGTAGAGAAGCAGGAAAATGTATTGTGTCCAATGATAATATTGAACATCGGTGGTTGTTATTTCGCGGCTCCAGTCGTAGGAAAAGCCGAGCATTTTGAGTTGACGCCGGAAGTTAGCGATATTTGTTTCTGTAATGGTTCGCGGCGGAATACCGGTTTTTTTGGCTTGTTGTTCGGCGGGCAAACCGAATGCGTCCCAACCCATCGGATGTAAAACGGTTGTTCCGTTCATCCGTTCAAAGCGGCAAACAATATCTGTGGCGGTGTAACCTTCGGGATGCCCGACATGCAAACCGTTTGCACTCGGATACGGAAACATATCCAGCACATACATTTTTTTCTTACCGGGCAATCTTGGTGTTTCAAAAGTTTTATTAGTTTCCCAATAGGTTTGCCATTTGGGTTCAATTATTGACGGGTTGTATTTCATAAAATGATTGGAAAATTAAAAGCAATAAATTAGGTAATGCAAGCGGAATTATAACCAATATGGCAAAAAATCGCCAGTACCTGTTTTCCAGTAACTTCTTCGACTAACGTAAAACCGAAAGGTGAAGAGCGGAAACGTTGTAAGAGGTTTTGGGAAAAGAAATTAGAGCGTAAACACTTTCTACGGTTCTTTACCTCTTTACGCCAGATACCCCCCCCCATTTTAACATTTGGGAATTTTCCAATAAGTTCTGGAAAAACAAATCGGCAAGAAATAACGCATTGTGGTTGAATCAGTTTCAAAGTGTATACAAATAAAGTTGTGGGTCAATTGTGGGTTTTCTTTTTTTTCACGGATTCGTAAATATTCGGCAAAATTCCTGCGGAATAATCAATAATTTAAAATAACTGGTTTTTTATTTAACCACAGAGAACACAAAGAAATTTTTTAATTGGAATAAATACGACAAAAAAACGATACATTATCGAAACATCGCAACAGTTGAAATTATTCGATTTTCGCCTGAAAAG
>JAISNF010000149.1 GCA_031276415.1 Planctomycetaceae bacterium | reverse complement strand
TGGATAGTTTTCGCAAGCGGAATTTATTGTCTGAAGTGTGATTTATGTGATTTTTGTGATTGTGATGATTGATTGGAAATGCCCCGTTGGGGCATTACCAATGTAGCCGACGGTTGTAACAGCCGGAGTTCATAGTTTCGCAAGCGGAATTACTGCTCAAGCGGAATTACAACCGCAACGTTTTTAATTCCGCTTGCGACAACTATTCACTATTAACTATTAACTACTAACTATTCACTATTATCGGTACAATCGTCAAAATTCGGTAATAAAATTCAAATTCTTTAATTTTTCGTTCAAATTTTTGACTTTTTCACGAAACCGTTTTCCGCAAAAAAAAAATTCACATTTCGTCCGAATAATACAAAAATCCAATTCCTCCGTCCAGAGCATTTTTTTTTAGTTAATAGTTAGTAGCGAATAGTGAATAGTTTTCGCAATGCGGAATTATTTGTCTGAAGGGAACTTCTAAAAACCACAGATTTATTTTTATTAACCACAGAGGACACAGAGGAAATTTTTAATTGGAATCAAAACGTTATTTAATATTATAATTGACTTTTTGATTTAAAATATTTTTTAAAACTTTCTTCTCTGTGAACTCTGTGTTCTCAGTGGTTAAATAAAAAACTGGTTTTTAGAAGTTACCTAACCTCATTTTAACCTAATTTTTTCTTAACAAAACAACCTCAGTAGCAACAAATTCCCCAAAAAAGATTACCTCATTACCTAATTACCTAATTACCCATCTGTTTTTTTAATGAGGTAATGAGATTTGTGTGTGTTGCGTCATTGGCTACTGAGGTTGTTTTGTTAGGAAAATTAGGTAAAAATGAGGTTTTTTAAAATTCCAATTAAAAATTTCCTCTGTGTTCTCTGTGTTCTCTGTGGTTAAAAATAAAAGAGTTCCTTTATAAAAATAGCGATGGGTTAAAACCCATCGCTGCATTGGAAATTGCCCCAACGGGGCAATTAGAAAACGTCAATAATTCCGCTTGCGCAACTATTCACTATTAACTACTAAAGTTCCCAACCTTTGCGGCGTGGAAGACTTAGCAATGCATCGGCTTCGGCAAAATTGGTTTTGAATGTTAGCGGATCCCATGTGATTTTCTTGCCGGTTCGGTACGCCACAGCACCAAGTAATACCGCCTCAGTAAGCGTACCGGAATAGCCAAAATTACACGAAGTTATTCCGCCGCCCTTGATCGCTTGAAGCCACTCCGCATGATGCCCCGGTGACGGCGGAATCGTTTGCTCCGGTCGTTTGTAATCCTTGAACTTTTCCTCAGGATAAAGATGATGCTCCGTGTAATTGGATAACAACAACCCCTCACTACCAACAAAAATCACTCCGGCTCCCCAGTTTGGCATTCCGTGTTCTTTGAGCAACGCCGGTCGGAGATTGTGATCATACCACGTCAAAGTCAACGCTTCATGCGCTTCGGTTTTCAGATATTCATATTTGACCGTCAAATCAAGAGGACAACATTCCTGATCAACCGGCGGACCAATCGCTTCAATTGTCGCCGGATGCCGTAAGCCAAGAGCCCAAAACGGTAAATCCATATAATGACACGCCATATCACCAAGTGTGCCATTGCCAAACGCCCAATAAGAACGCCAGTTTCCCGGAACATAACAAGGATTGTAAGGTCTAAACGCCGCCGGACCAAGCCAAATATCCCAATCAAGTGTTTCAGGAATATCAAATGTCCCCGCCGGAATTGGACGATTGCCCCACGCAGAATTAACCCAAACGTGAATATCCGTAACTGTTCCAATCGCTCCGGCGTGAATTAACTCCACCACGCGGCGGTAATTCGGTTGAGCATGAATTTGTGTTCCCATCTGCGTTTGAAGTTTTTTCGCTTTGGAAATCTCAATCATTTTCCGAACCTCCGCAACATCATGAGCAAGCGGTTTTTCCGTGTAACAATGAATACCGCGATTCATCGCCGCCACACTTGCCGCCGCATGAATGTGATCCGGTGTCGACACCGTAACCGCATCAATTTTGCCGTCCAATTGATCAAACATCTTGCGAAAATCAGTAAATCGTTGCGCATTAGGAAACTGCTCACCAACTTTGCCAAGATTCTTTTTGTCAACATCACAAAGCGCAACAACATTTTCGCCTTTGACATTGCCCACACTGTAACCGCCCATACCACTAACACCAATACAGGCAACATTCAACTTCGATTGAACATCCTGCCCCCGTAATAACGCCGGCGCAGGAAATACCGATGAAAACATCGTTGTTCCCGCCAATAACGAGGTTGTTTTCAAAAAAGTTCGACGTGTTGTGTTCATTGGAACCTTCCTTTCTGTTTTATATTAAATCGAAACAAATAAAAAAATTTCATAAATCATTCCATGAAATTTTCGTAAACAACAATTCTATCTGCCGCCAATCCAAAAATCAAGTATTAGTTTTTAGTGAATAGTTAGTAGTTAGTAGTGAATAGTTTCGCAAGCGTTTTACTTGCCGAAACGTTTTTAATCCGCATTGCGAAAACTATTCACTACTAACTATTAACTATTCACTAAAAAAAGGCTATTGACGAATGATCGATTTTTTAGTAATATTTTAGAGAATTTTGTGCGAATAATTGTATTTTTTTGTTTACGTTAATATTCAAATATGTTCAAAAGGAAAATATTCTATGTCTAAGAAAAACCGTGAAATCGTATCAAGTGCATCCAATGAAACTGTTGCCGGTAACAACGGAATAAATGGCTCCGATAATCTCTCCGATAATAAAATGAAAAAAGATCAAAATTCCAGTCAACATTCTAACCGACGCGATTTTATCAAGGTTACTGTTGCGTCTGGAATCGGTGTTTGTGCCGTTGGAACTCCCATTTGCGCCGGAACCCGAATGATTATCGCTCCCGTGTTTCAGGAAAGTCAAGCCGGTGAATTTTATCCGCTCACAACTGTTGAAACGCTCACAGAAAAACCGCAAAAATTTTCTATCATCGACAATAAACGCGACGCCTGGACAACATTGCCGAATCAGAAAATCGGCTCGCTTTTTGTGCGAAAATCCGGCGATAAAATAATTGCTCTCCATTCGCTTTGTCCTCACGCCGGTTGTATGATCCAAATCGGTACGAAAAAAAATCCGAAAACCGGAAACAATGAGGAAATGTTCTATTGTCCGTGTCACGCCGCACATTTCAATTTCGACGGTAAACGTCTTGACGGTGTTTCACCGCGTGACCTCGACTCTTTAGAAGTCAAAATCGAAAACAATAAAGTCCTCGTCCGGTTTGAAAATTTTACGTTTGGTATTGCCGAAAAACGCGTCTGAATACATGTGGTAACTTCTAAAAACAACAAATTAAATTAAAATTAAAGCAACAAAAAATACATTTCTGCTTGTTGTTTCATATTCTCAAAAATTATCTGCGATTATCTGCGTCATCTTCGGACAATTTTTTGTTTCCGTGTTTTTTGCGGTGAACAAGCCGCGACACGTCAAAAATTGCCGCGGAGCCAAGCGGTTTTAACCCATCGAATCATAACGTATTGATGTTGTTTTGTCCGATGGGTTAAAACCCATTGCTATTTTGGAAATGCCTCGCTGGGGCAAAAAAACATAATTCCGTTTGCGTCAAACTATTCACTATTCACTACTAACTATTAACTTAGTTAGTCGCCGTGTCGGATGAGGACTTCGTCAATATCGGCTTTGCGTTGGGCTTTCGTGCGACTGTGCGCAAGGAATGCGTTAATGTGTTTTCCAAAAAATTCCGCAATCCCCTGAATCAGTACAAAAAGTACCGGCGTTACATAAACACCAACCATCGTCTCCATCAATAAACCGCCAAATACGCCATTGCCAATCGCATTGCGGGAATTACCGCCCGCACCGTCCGCCCACACAAGCGGTAATACCCCCAAAATAAATGCAAATGACGTCATGAAAATCGGACGTAACCGCAATCGCCCCGCCTCATAAGCCGCCTGAACCAACGGTGCCCCATGTTCCCGCCGCTCCTTCGCAAACTCCGTAATCAGAATCGCATTCTTCGCCGATAAACCCACCATCATCAATAAACCAATCTGCGTGTATAAATTGATCTCCGGCATTTTACCGGCATGAAGAGCAAATAACGTAACCGCCGTCAACGATCCGGCAACCCCCAACGGAACCGCCATCATAATAATTAACGGCGATGACCAACTCTCATATTGAGCCGCAAGTATCAAAAATGCAAATAAAACCGAAATGGCAAAAAATATCGCCGTCTGATTGCCAACCCGCTTTTCTTGAAATGTAATCCCCGTCCAGTCAAAACTAAATCCGTCCGGCAACGATTGACTCAACTCCTCCATCTTCGCAATCCCCTCACTCGTACTCCGATCAGGACGAACAATCCCAGTAAGTTGCGCACTCGGAAACATGTTGTAACGAGTCAATAACTGCGGTCCCGCAATCTCCTTCACCGTTGTAAATGCCTCCAACGGAACCATCGTACCAACATTGTTCTTGACCTTGATCCGAAGAATGTCCTGAACATTGTCACGATATTCGCCCTTCGCCTGAACATTCACCCGATACGTCCGACCAAAAACATTGAAATCATTCACATACGCCGCACCAAGATAAGATTGCAACGCCGCAAAAACTTCACCCAAATTCAAACCCATTCGCTTCGCCTTGTCACGGTCAATGTCCAGAAATAAACGCGGCGCACTCGGATTAAACGGCGTCATCGCCATCACAATCGGATTCATGTCAACCGCCTTCACCTTCAAATCATCCATCACCGCCGCAATCGCATTCGCCCCAACTCCCCGCTCGTCAAGAAGAACATACGATACCCCCGTCGAAATACCAAGCCCCTGAATCGGCGGCGGCGTAAACATTTGGAATTGCGCTTCAGGAATCCGATCAAGACCCCTTTGTAACCGCGCCTGAATCGCAGGAATCTTCAAACCCTCGTCCCGACGATCCTTCCAAGCCTGAAGCGGCATAATTACCATGCCCAAATTCGAACCCTGACCACCAATAAATGAAAACCCGTTAACGTACATCGCCGCCTTAATTCCGCCGCTCTCAACATAAGTCTTTTTCTTGTCCCAAAACCGTTCATAAATCTTGTTCGCAAGATTACGCTTGTCATACTCTTCACTTCGTTTGATTTTTTGTTGCGCCGTAACCAGCCGCTCAACACGCGTCAAAACTTCAGCAGTACGCTCCTGCGATGCACCTTCCGGTAGTTTTACCTCCATAAAAATAACGCCCTGATCCTCGTCCGGCAAAAAACCGGATGGAAGATTCATCACCGACCAAATTAATAAACCAATCAAACCCGCCCAAAGTAAAAAGATGATCGGAGAAATAAAAATCATTGATTTGACCGTTTTCAAATAAAAGTGTCCAAAACCGTCAAAGAAAAAATTGAAGATTCGGAACCCAATAAACCGCTTGTTTTTCGCAACCGATGGACGAAGCAAAATCGCACATAACGCCGGAGCCAACGTTACACCGCAAATCCCCGAAATTCCAACTGCTCCGGCAATCGTCAACGCAAACTGTTTATAAAGTTGACCGACAATCCCCTCCATCATCGCCGTTGGAACAAACACCGCCATCATCACAAGTACCGTTGCAACCACCGGTCCAATCACCTGAAGCATCGATTTTTTCGCCGCCGAATGAGGATCAAGATGTTCCTCGTCTATAATTCGTTGCGTATTTTCAACAACAACAATCGCATCGTCAACAACAATTCCAATAACAAGAATCAATCCAAACAACGTCATTGTGTTGATCGAAAATCCAAATATGTTCATAAGAAAAAATGTCCCGATAATCGACACCGGAATAGTCAATATCGGAATCAATGACGCCCGCCAATCCTGAAGGAAAATAAAAATCGTCAAAACAACAAACATTACACAAAGAATTAACGTTTCCTGAAATTCGTCAACCGTCGCCTGAATAAAATCAGTTGCGTTAAACGGAATGACATACTCCAAACCGCTCCGCTCAATAGATTCCTTGATGGATTCCATCATCTTGATCACATTGGCGGAAACCTCCAACGCATTCGCTCCGGCACGCGGAGCAATCGCCATACCGGTTGCCATTTTGCCGTTGTAACGCGCTTCACTGGAATAATCGGCGGCTCCCAACTCAATAAGCGCAATATCTTTCAAACGCAAAACACCACCGTTAGCATCACTGCGAAGAATGATATTTTCAAACTGCGAAACATCCTGAAGACGCCCCAATGTTACAACCGCCAGATTCGTTTGAATTCCGTCAGGAATCGGTTCAAGACCAATTCGTCCGGCTGCAACCTGAACATTTTGCTCTTGAATCGCCGCACGAACTTCCAGAACAGAAAGACCGCGCGCCGCCATTGCGTCCTCGTCAAGCCAAATACGCATACTAAATGTACGACGATCAAACATCATCACTTCGCCAACACCGTCAACACGCGCTAAACGATCTTTCAAATAAAGCGAAGCATAATTGGCAAGATATTGACCGCTTTTGGTTCCCTGCTGTTGAACACCTTTCGCCTGTGCCGCCTCAGCCGCCGCCAACGCACCGGAAATACCCATACCATGCGATACAACTTCAGATTCCTGCTCCGGTTGCGGCTCCTCCGGTATCTTTTCAAAAAGATTGACAAAACAAATAAAATTCGTTGCCCGCTTGTCAACCCGAACACCCAAACGCCGAACTTCATCCGGCAAAAGCGGTTCCGCCGCCTTAACTCGGTTTTGAACAAGAACCGACGCTATATCAGGATTCGTCCCCACTTCAAACGATACGGTAATCCGCAATGAACCGTCACTCGTACATTGCGAATCCATGTAAATCATGTGGTCAACTCCATTGAGTTGTTCCTCAAGCGGAATCGCAACCGCATTCGCAACATCTTCCGCACTGGCACCCGGATATGTCGCCATAATAGAAATTGTCGGCGGCACAATGTCGGGAAATTGCTCAACCGGTAACGAGATAAACGATACCACTCCAAGTAACGTAATAACCAAACAAACAACACAAGCAAAAATAGGACGATCAATAAAAAAATGAGAAAACATGTTTCTATATTGTTCGACGCGCTACAAAATAACACGCCAATAGTTAAATTTTAAGTTTAGGTAAGTTTTAAGTTAAATGTACTAATTAACCCGCTTAATCCGCTTCGTAGTTGGTCTGCGTATTCGCCGACAGTGAATCAAATTAACGCCGACAATTCATGTTGCCTAACGTTTGGGCGTTCTGATTTCCGTCCAACGACAGGGGCAAGTCAGCGAGTACGCCAACGCAACGTTGCAGGCGAAACGTTGCCTACCTCCCGACCCGATATTGACCATTTTGCGCACGCGCGCAAAATGGTTTTCAGGATTTTGTCCGGTGTTTTGACATGCCACGATTGCCTTTTCAATGACCTTTTCAAAGTTCCGCCATTGAGTGTAACCAAGCAACTTTTGCAAGTCCCGCGCAAGCCAATATTCAACACCACTCGCCTCGTCCTTTTGAGCAGCCCGCTCAAAATCAGCATGAAGTTGCCGTACAATCTTTTTGTCCATAATAATTAAATCCGTATCTATAACGCAAAACAGTTTAAATTAAATGTTACTAATTATTAAATGTCAACAATACGTTCTAAAATACACAATAAATTGTTTCGGATTCTCCAAGTTCCGGCGGTTAAAACCACCGGCTACATTGGAAATGCCCCGATGGGACAATTTGAATCAAATTTTTTTCTGTTGCCGTAATGGATTCAATACTTTTGATCAAATCATTATTTTATTCTCAAGCAGTATATTCTGTAATAATCTTTAAACCGGGAATATTTTCAAAATCCTTGGCGTTATGTGTTAATAGCGGACAACCCAAAGCCAATGCTGTTGCGGCAATCCAAGCATCCTGAACCGAAATCGGTCGATTCCGGCGAACTGTCCTCACAAAAGCAAACCATCCGACAATCTCATTATCTGAGTGAATGATTTTATAATACTCGTCAATCACTTGCATACACAATTTTTTTCTTTCATCTCCCCAATTATTCTTTAATGCCCAATTTATTATTTCTCCCAATGTTTGAAAGGAAAGTAAACAAGTTTTTCCTTCCAAATATTTTTCATAGTTATTCGCTAATGAATGACCTTTGAAACGGTAGGAGAATACACAAGTATCGACAACAATTATATCGCCTATCATATTTCATCTCGTTTCATCTATTGTAGTTGGACTTGAAAACGTTCCTTGTTCATTTATTCTATTTCGTTCCCAAAATCATCGCATTCCTCTTCAAGCGGAAACAATTCCTGACAAGCTTTTTTTATTTTTTCCAAATCTTGTTTGGTCATTGGTCTCGCATCTCCAAGAATTTCCTCCAATGGTTTTACCAAACCGCGTTCAACATACCAATTACGGATTGATTTTTGTTCTTCTTGTGAATAGGCACGCAGGACGCCGTTTTCCCAATCCGGCACCGGACACGGAATCTTCTCAGGAACGTGAATATCAAACGACGCACCGGAAATAGAATGTAATTGAGTCATCGTTAATTTTTACTCCAGTAAACATTTGGAAAGGACACAAAATAAAATACAAATCATTATTTTATTCTCAAGCAGTATATTCTGTAATAATTTCTAAACCAGGAATATTTTCAAAATCCTTTGCGTTATGTGTTAATAGCGGACAACCCAATGCCGACGCGGTTGCGGCAATCCAAGCATCTTGAGCCGAAATCGGTTGCTTCCGGCGAACTGTCCGCACAAAAGCAAACCATTCGGCAATCACATCATTTGAATGAATAATAGTATAATTTTCTGCAACTATTTCTTTTAATCGTTCTGTTTTATGATTTCCCCAGTTTCGTTGAAGTGCCCCGTAATACAACTCGCCTAGTGATTGAAAAGAAAGAAAACATTTATACTCGTTCAAATATCGTTCATACAAAACCGCTAACGTATGATGATTAAAGTCATACGAGAAAACACATGTATCGACAACAATAGGATGTTTCATTTTTGTTAAGATTGTTCAATATTGTCAATAAAATTATCACGTTGAGTTTCTAATTCTCTGCTTGTACGCCGACTTTCTTCGAGAACAGCCATAAATGCATCAAATTCTTCATCACTCAAAAGGGGTTCACGATTTGTAGTTACATTCTTTGTTTTCTTTTGTCGTTTTTGTGATTCGACTATTTCCTCCAATGGTTTTACCAAACCGCGCTCGACATACCAGTTGTAGATTGATTTTTGTTCTTCTTGTGAATAGGCACGAAGGACATGGTTTTCCCAATCCGGTACCGGACACGGAATTTCCGCAGGAACATGAACATCAAACGACGCACCGGAAATAGAATGTAATTGAGTCATCGTTAATTTTTACTCCAGTAAACATTTGGAAAGGACACAAAATAAAATACAAATCATTATTTTATCCTCAAGCAGTATATTCTGTAATAATTTCTAAACCAGGAATATTTTCAAAATCCTTTGCGTTATGTGTTAATAACGGACAACCCAATGCCAACGCTGTTGCGGCAATCCAAGCATCCTGAATCGAAATCGGTTGATTTTTACGGATAAACATCACAAAAGCAAACCATCCGGCAATCGCATTATTGGAGTGAACGATTTTATATTGTTTGTTAATCACTTGCATACACAATTTTTTCTTTTATCCCCCCAATTATTCTTTAATGCCCAACGTATTATTTCTCCTAATGTTTGAAAAGAAAGTAAACAAGTTTTTCCTTCCAAATGTTTTTCATAGTCATTGGCTAATGAATGACCTTTGAAACGGTAGGAGAAAACGCAAGTATCGACAACAATTATATTGTCCGTCATATTTCATCTCGTTTCATTTTTTCCAGTTGGACTTGAAAACTTTCCCTTTTCATTTCATCTATTTCATTCCAAAAGTCATCCCAATTCTCTTCAGGAGGAAACAATTCCTCCGCAACTCTTCTCATTTCTTCCAAATCTTGTTTAGTCATTGGTCTCGCATCTCCAAGAATTTCCTCCAATGGTTTTGCCAAACCGCATTCGACATACCAGTTGTAGATTGATTTTCGTTCTTCCGGCGAATAGGCACGGAGAACGCCGTTTTCCCAATCCGGTACCGGACACGGAATTTCCGCAGGAACGTGAACATCAAACGGCGCACCGGAAATAGAATGTAATTGAGTCATCGTTAATTTTTACTCCAGTAAACATTTGGAAAGGACACAAAATAAGATACAATTATTCTTTTTATGGTTGGACTTGCGGTGAAGGGTTATTTTCCTGCGGCTCGGAAATTGTGTCCGTTTGAGGCGATTCTTTGGGAACTTCCGTTTGTTTTATTGTTGTTTCCGGTTCTTCTTTTTTAACGGTATCAGTTGTCGTTTTATCGGAAGTCGTTTCCTTTGTAAGCGTTTCTTTTGTAACGGATTCAGTTGAAGAAGTTTCGGCGAGACGGCGTTTGTTGTATTCTTCCAAAGTGATTGGAGCCACTTCCATTCCGATTCGAGTACGTTGAAGTCCTTCAACAATATACGTTTCACCCGCATTAAGACCTTCCAGAACAATCCGCATTTGAGAATCAAGCAACCTCCCAATTTTAATATCACGCCGTTTCACAAGATATGTTTCGTAAGCCGGAACCGGATCACCGTTTTTGTCTTTGAGCGGTCGATTAAAACGGTCTGTCGGCGTGTACATTCCTTTTTCCACGATGAGAATATATTTCGTATCAAGATCAGTTTGAATGGCTTTTTCGCGAATCAGAATGGCATTTTTGACCTGTTCGTAAGGAATCCGAACACGACAAATCTGACCCGGATAAATCATGTAATCATCACGTCCATTAATATGCAACAACGGATTTCGCAGTTCACCGCGAAGAGTAATCTGTCCTGTTTCAAGAGTAATCCGGTTATCAACTAAAGCAATAATTTTGCCTTTAAGCGAAAAATCCGCACTCAACACATCGGTACCGGTTGACAAGGCGACTTCAAAAGTTCCGCGTTGTTCATTTTCCGAATCGTTCTTTTGCGGCAATTGAATTTCGAGTTCTTTATTTTCAGAATCTGTTTCTTTATTTTCGGGGTTTTTATTTTCGGCATTATTTGTTCTGTTTAGTTCTTCTTCGGTAAAAAGTTTGAGTGCTTCATCGAATTTTTCGCGGAATCCTAACGCTTCTTTCATTGCGATGAATTGCCGGTCACTGATGAAGAAGTCGACATAAATCGGATCCAATTGGGCAATGGACATAATGACGGATTGATTACCGGTTGGACTGACGTAATTTCCGATATCCACCAGATTTTTTGAACCTTTACCGGTAATGGGAGACCTCAAATCGGTGTATTGGAGATCAAGTTCTGCTCGCCGGACGGAAGTTTTGGCAAGTTCAACGGAGGCTTGAGCGGTTTGAAATTCTGCTTGTCGGGACTGAAATTCTTCGATGGAGATTGTTACGGAATCGATGAGTTGTTTTGCGCGGTCAAGATTGGATTTGGCAAGAGCGGCTTTTGCCTCGTTCAAAGCCAGTTCGGCTTTTGCGGCGTCAAGACCAACTTGAAACTGATCTTGTTCGATTAACGCCAAACGATCACCGGCTTTGACAATATCACCGGCTTTGAAAAACAACTGCTCAAGATAACCGGCAACACGTACCCGAATATCAACCAATTTATAAGGTACAGTACGTCCCTCCACATACATGTAAAGTTGAACATCTTCCTGACCAACTTTGTCAACAACGACTTCCGTTTTGGGAATTTCGGCAGGATTGGCGGGATTTTGTGTTTGCTTCGTTCCGCAACCGGTTGGGGCGAAAAGAATAAACGCCAAAATACCCCCTAAAAACAGACTTTTGTAAATTTCGGTATAAATTCTGAATTTCATTGTTCGATATATTTAATTTGAAAGTGATTCGGATGGTAAAAATAAAACTTTTGTTTGAAACGCCGGTTTGGGATATAAGTTTACTCAATTTTCTCAAAAAGACAAGTGGTCAAGAATCTCCCTAAAACAAGTTTTCACAAAAAACATAAGGAAAGTTGTTGATTGTTTTTGAAAATCGCATAAAATCAATCGCATAAAATCAATGACGAAATGATACGAGATGATATTTGCAGATATATGGTTACGGTTTTGGAAAGTTAGTTTGTTTTAATTTTAACGATTTTATGGCATTGGTGACACTTCGAATTTTGGATGGTCCTGAGCGGGGGAAAGCGTTCCAACAAATAGCGACTCCGGTTTCCATTGGACGTGAAGAGGGGAATTTTGTTCAACTGAATGATGAACGGGTTAGCCGTTATCATTTGAAAATTCACGAAAATGACGGGGTGATTCTTTTAACGGATCTTCAAAGTACGAATGGAACGCGGGTCAACGGTGAGGTTGTTCACGTTTGGCAACTTCGTCCGGGAGATATTATTTCGGCGGGGCGATCTGTTTTGATTTTTGGTTCGACGGACGAGATTGCGGCGCGTCTTGCGAAATTGAGTCGGGAAGATCAATCTTCATCGGTTCCGATGGGTATTGACGGTGATGAGTTTCAATTTCTTGAACGTTACATGGAAGGATCGAAAGTAGAAAAATTATCGTCGCATTTATTTGAGGTTGAAATTTTTCGTGGTCTTTTCAAGGAGGAACTGGCTCCGCTTCGTTTATTGGCTCCGCCTGATCCGCCGATTGATCTTCCGCCGCGTCAATTGGCTCAGATGATGGAATTTCTGCAATATCTTCTTATTCGGTTACGTTATTTGACGGCAACAGTTCGTTCCGAACCATTGGAATCGAAAAACGGAGAAGAAGGAGCGGAAGGTGCCAAAGTTTCGCTTTCCGCAGTTCAATGGCAAAACCTTCTTGATCTTTATGGGCGTATTGCGAAACATTTAGAATCAGTAACAGAACCTTATGTTCATGAGCAATATGAAAGTTTGGTTTAATTTGGTTTTCGTTTCACAAGATAAATTGATTAAAATAAATTGATTCAAATTGTTCCGGCGGGTATTTCCAATGTAACCGGAGGTTTTAACTGCCGGAATATTTTGGGTTTAGGTTTGACGCCTATTTTATTGAACCGATGTCACGTCAGCAGATTTACACGTTGTTTATTTTCATTGCCGTTGCCATACTTTTAGGCAGGATTCTTTCGGTGGATCGGGTGGATGTTCGGGAACTTCAGCGGTTGCGTCTTGCTCAGGTACAACCGCGTTTGGAACAGAAAGAAGCCGAACTTCGCAAACACACTAATAATGAAGAACGCATTCAAACGGAACTGAAAAAAACGTATCACAATCTTATTCGGGACGCCGTACTTGAAAGCCCATTTTTGAGCGGTAATGACCGAAGCCGTTGGTGTACGATTCGTGCGTTGGTTGAGCCGGACATGCGTGTTGTTCGTAAAATCACGAATAAAGACGGTTCTGAAAAATATGAATATGTTTGGTATGCCATTGACAAAGTCCAGAACATCAAAGGTTGGGACACTATTGACATGGTCAAACATGAACTACCCGATCAATCCGGTCAGGCATATCTTTATTCGAGCAAACCGCCTTTACTTCCGACCATTCTGGCAATACCGTATGCTATCATTTATTGGGGCAGCGGTCAGCAATGGTCACTTGGCAATGATCCTTATTTTGTTGTCCGAACGATTTTAATTTTGTGCAATTTATTACCGCTTATTTACTGTTGGGTTTTATTGATACGTTTGATTGAACGGTTTGGAACAACAGATTGGGGGCGGATTTTTAGTGTGGCGTTTGTTTGTTTCGGAACGTTTTTATCGACATTCGTTGTTACGTTAAACAATCATCTTCCGGCAGTTTTTTGTGTAACAATTTCATTTTATTGTGGTGTACGGATTTTGTTTGATCAGGAGATTCGTCGGCGATATTTTTTCTGTGCCGGTTTTTTCGGATTTTTGGCGGTTGCCTGTGAACTTCCGGCGTTATCATTTTGTACCGGACTGGGATTGTTATTGTTGCTAAAATATCCGCGTCAAACGTTGTTCGGTTTTTTACCTGCAACAATAATTGTTGCCGCCGCTTTTTTTGCAACAAATGAAATTGCTCACAAAACATTGTTTCCGGCTTACAGTCAGCGGGATTGGTATTTTTACGAATACGAGCGCGGCGGCGTTTTGCGTGACAGTTATTGGAAAAATCCGGTTGGTATTGATCGTGGTGAGTCGTCCCGATTAAATTACATTATTCACACAACGATTGGTCATCATGGTTTATTTCTGTTAACTCCGGTTTGGGTGTTAAGTTTTATTGGTCTTGGAATTTGGCTGGTGCAGCCGTTTGACAAACGGTTACGTTATTTGGCATTGATGATTCTTTTATTGAGTCTGATTGTTTTTGCGTTTTACGTGGCGCAGGAACAAGCAAACCGGAATTATGGCGGGATGACATCGGCGTTACGTTGGTTATTTTGGTTTATGCCGTTGTGGAGTGTTCCGTTGGTTACAACGGTGGATTGGCTAAGCCGGTTTCGTTGGAGCCGCACTGTTGCATTTATTCTTTTGGCGATTTCCGTAATGTCTGCAACTTATCCTATTTGGAATCCTTGGTCGCATCCGTGGGCATATCAAATGATGATTTATCTTGATGTTCCTGAAATATTAAGGTAATTCCGTTCTATTTCCAACCGTTATTATTTTATATTTTATATTGTAACTGTTATTTTGTGTTTCGATTTTCCCATTTGTTTTTTTCAATTGTTTTTCAATTCCTATGCAACTTTTACCTGCGATTGATATTTTGAACGGAAAATGTGTTCGTCTGAAACAAGGCGATTACGGCAGAGAAACCGTGTATGCCGATAATCCGGTTGAGATGGCGAAACATTGGGTTTGTCTTGGTGCGGAATATTTGCATATTGTTGATCTTGACGGAGCCAGAGACAAGGAACCGATCAACCGGCAATCTGTGTACGAAATTGTGAAAGCGATTGATATTCCGGTGGAGATTGGCGGCGGAATTAGGAACGAAAAAACAATTCGTGATTATCTTGATGCGGGAATTGATCGTGTTGTAATAGGTACGTTGGCTCTTAAAAATTCGGATTGGTTTCAAAAAATGTGTCAACAATTCCCTGATAAATTGGTTCTTGGTATTGATGCGCGGAACGGGTTTGTTGCGACGGAGGGATGGCTTGAAACGAGTCAAACATCGGCGGTTGAACTTGCACAAAATTTCCGTGATTTACCGCTTGCGGCGTTGGTTTATACGGACATTGCCAAAGACGGAATGATGGAGGGACCCAATTTTGACGAAATGACCGCCATGCAACGAGCGGTTCCTTTTCCGGTGATTGCTTCGGGCGGAGTGAGTTCGTTGGACGACATCCGAAAACTCCGGCAACTCGGTCTTCCGGCATGTATTATCGGAAAAGCGTTGTACGAAGGAACCATTCAACTCAAAGACGCATTAAATATCGCTACAACATTACAATAATAATTACGATAATAATTTTCGTAATTATACGTTTACTTTGTTTTGAACCGTTCTATTTTTGTAATGAAATCATTTGGTTCCGGTTTTCTCAGGATTTTACGAAAGAGCGGCAACCAGAATGTTTTGGCGGAATAGATAAATCTTGACTTGAAACCGTTATGGAATATTTGAAACGTCGAATGATAACGGATTCCGGTATTACAATCTTTTTTGTAATCATAATCATCGCCCGTAAAATCAAACAATTTCCAACGCCGCTCAAACGCCGTGATTAAAACATTATGAAGCAGGCAAATGCCCGGTGATGTTTCACGAAACCGCAAATCATAATCGTTTGTGTGCAGAAAATAACAATCATTACAACCGGTAATAAACTCCGCCGCAATCGGAATATCGTCCAACATCAAAACCGGAATCAATACCTCATTACGTTGCGCCAACACGTCAAAAAGTTCGCGATAAAACTTGATATAAGATTCGTTACGAAATGCGCCCTTCCAACTCGCCGCCCTTACCGCAAGTGCTAAATCAATACCTTGCTGAATATCATTTACCGATTCGAATATTGTCATTTCCCATCGTTTATTTTCCGCCGCAAAACGTTCTGTATTTCGCTTAAACCGGCGACGAGCCTCTTTGTTACCGTATTTTGAAAAATATTGCTCGTAAGTCAAACCCTCCAACAACACAAACGGTGACGATAACCCCTTCGTCTGAATTATCGCCGTTCCCAAATGTTCTTGTAACCAATAATTATGAAAAAGCGTTTCATTAGAAATATTAGCCAGTTCCAAAACGTCCCATTTTTGTTTCACATCAAAAATTTGACGAGTAATCGCATCAAAAATAGAATCCGCAACCCTATTCTGTAACCAATAAACCGAATTTCGCGGAATAATACCAACATTGCAAAAACCAAGCGTCCGGTAAGTAATCCCGGTCGATTTTTTTGAACCGAAAACCAACGGCAAAACACCAACAAGTTGATCACCGTCCTCAACAATAACAACAGCAAGTTGTTGACCGGCTGGCTTTCCAAAATAAAGCCACGCACAATAAAACCAATCCCACGAAAAAAACGGAACATTTGTTTCGGAATTTTCCCGAACAAGATGATTCCATGAATCTTTGATGGAAATAAGTTCTTCGTCTGTTGTAATCAATCGTGTATTCATTGTTCTGAAATTGAAACGGAAACAGCCTTGCCTCGCCGTAACAAGAAATACTGCCGTTTCCAATAATATTTGCAATAATATTTCCAATAATGTTTTTCGTTTCTTTTTATTATTGATTTTTTCGTTAAAAAAATACAACCGGCTCGTTGGAAAAAACGGAAACAATAAGCAATACCGCAACACCGAAAACCAATTCGTTCATGTGATTTGACGGAAGGATGATTGGATTCGTCAACACAGGAATAAAATTCACTGTCCCGATAAACGGAAGTGCAATGATTTATAATCGCAGCAAAAATACCTTGTTTGCGCCAAGCGGGATTGACGAAAACATTGGCTACAAATTTTGCGGTTGGTTCGATTTGGATTTGCAAAAGCCATGCGTCATAACCTTCCCAATTAACAAGATAAGAACCGGTATAAAGCCAAACAACTCCAATCACCGTATTATCGGAACAGGCAACCCAAGGTTCAATACCGTTGCGATAAAACTTTTCGTAAAACTCCAGCGTTTTAGGATTTCCCTCGTAAAGATCACGAACAATTTCCGAAACAGTTGTTTCCGTACCGGCAATGATATTGATTTTGTTTGCGGAAGAAACGGTTGATTGTTTATTTTGTATCAATTTATAAAAAATATTTTTTCTCAAATTGAAAATACGTGCAGGAATAAATATCGCCGACAATGCCTGAAACAATAAAAAAAAACGGCATCGGCGAAACAAAAATAAACCGGATGATATTTTTTGAATAATTTTTGACACGATGATTTTTTGATACGATGTTTTTTTTGATACGATGATTTTTTGATACAATGTTTTTTTGACGCGGTAGATTTTTGACACGGTAATTTTGTTGCGGCGTTTTTTTGTAACTGTCAATTCGTTATGTTTGGATTCCTGCCAATGCGGTTTCTAATTTCCAGCGAAATTCTTTATTGTCCTGATTGCTGATCATAATTCGCGGCAAAAGCAAGGGTAAACTGCGTTGTGTTACCACCCCGAAACTTGTTAGCGTTACGGTTTTATAATTAAGTTTTTCCGTTTCGGCAACTGTTGCGTCATTCCATTGCGGATTAAGACAAGGATGCGGATACGAAAAATGTTCGACCGGTTCGCCTAATTCCCGTTTCAAAATTTCATCGGCTCCGGCGATTTCTTGACACAATAATTCTTGTGAAATATGCGCAAGATTGCAATGCGACAAGGTATGATTACCGATGTTATGACCACGTTGGCGGAGTTCGCGGGCTTGTTCAAAAGTCATCATTCCCGAAATATCGTTTCGGTCAAGACGAAAATTAAACCATGTTTCAAGTTTTTCAATATAATTCCGTAACTCCTCGCCGGTTAATTTCGCACACGGATAATTGTAATAGATAAACGCTTCACGATTTTCATCAGGATTTCCTAAATTCCAAGTCCTTTTTGTTTCCGAATCCAATAGAACGATTTTTCTTGCGGCGGCTTGTTGAAACAGAAAAGCGGTTCGACAAAACCACGGCAATTCCCCACGTTGAACCGCATCAACAGTTAAATAAATAGTTCCGCGAATATCATATCGTTCCATAATCGGAGCGGCGATATAATAATTGTCCGCAAAACCATCGTCAAATGTTACAGCAACAGATCGCGCCGGCAATAATTTTGTTCCACGAATCCATTCGGCAATTTCGTCAAGCGTTACAGGATTATATTCGTTGCGCAAAATACGCATCTGCTCATTGAACTTGTCGGCGTCTGTTGTGATGCCGCGATTGATATAATCGGATTGTTTTTTCCAATCGGTTGTAACAGAATGATAAGCAATAATTGCAACCGCTTGCGGCAACATCCATTGACGCAAGCGTAACGCTCTCGTTTTAAGCAATACAGTCTTGAATTTTTCTTTGAACAACATCGAATAGTCAAAGCGTCGGCGTTTCCGTTTTTAATTTTCGTTTAGAAATTATTTAGAAATTATCTTTATACCGTTTTGCGCGGTCAATCAGTCCTTGATCTTTTGTTACGGCAATAACTTTATCCAATGCCGTACTGAAGGCTTCTTTATCGGAACGCCGTAAATCAGTGTGATGCGCCAGATCAAGAATAGAACGAATAACCGTGTCCTGAAGTTCGGCATTGTCAAAATATTGTAATATAAATTTCAACGAATCAACATGACGAACCTGACCGGCACGCTGAATAACCAAACGTTTTTCATCAATACGAATTGCGTTATCAAAACCTTTGGCAAGTAAGGCAATTTTTTCTTTATCGTTAATTTTAATTTTAATTCGGTCATTCGGCAACGATACAACCCGCGCAAAACCGCGAAGTGCCGCAATTCGGTCGGCATCGGAAAAATCCTTTCTTTCCGTAACGAGCAGCAAATCGTTGGCAACACGTCCGTCGGGCCAATTACACATTGCTCTCAATGCGGCGGCGGTTAGTTCCGGTGCTGCGGACATTCCGGCGTCAAGCGGACGTCTGAATACACGATCAGTTATTTCTTTAATTGATTTTTCGTCACCAATTCGACCGAGTAACGAAAACATATCGGCGTAATTTTTTTCCGAACGTTTTTTCAGTACCGGTTCGGAATCGCCGTTGACAAGACGTGCAATAATTTGTTCCGCCTGATCACGTTGACCGCGATCAGTAATCAATTCCCAAACATCAATAAAATCATGGACATTTTCCTTTGCCGCAAGATTTTCGGCAATTCGTAACAACGCCAATCGATTTTGCGTATTCGCTGCTTTGGCGCGTTCCAAAATAACCGGCAATATAAAATTGTTGTAACGTCTGCTCAAAATGTCGGCAATCACTTCAAACCGTCCCGCATCTTTTTCCGTTTTGAGATGTTCAAGTAACGCCTCATCAAAACCTTTATCAACTATTTGTGACAAAACATTTTTTACCTGTTCTTTATTTGTTCCATTAAACGCCTGATCGAGAAGTAACGGAATTTCCCGAACTCCGCCAAGCGCACCAATTGCCAAAATACCGGCACGGCGAAGTGATTCGTCATCACTTTTCAAAGCACGGACGGCGTAGGCAAGATATTGTTTGTCTTTTCGTATCGTTAAAGCGGCAAGCGTTTGCGCTTTTTCAAAATCGCTGAGTTGATCATATTTTTCCATCCATGCTGTTACAACATTTTCCTCCGCGTATGGTAATTGTTGCGGTAACGCCGTTTCGTTTCCGGCTTTTTTGAGAACATCACGATCAGCGGAAATTTGTATCAGTGCGTCTTTCGCAAGTTGTGAATCGGAATTTTTCAATGCTTCAACGGCTTTGTCTCCGCGAATATTCACCAACGTTCTTGCCGCTTCATCGCGGATACGAATATTGTCATGGTTAAGAAATGTTGCAATTTCCGAAACAACAAAATCATTGCCGACGATTCCAAGTTGGCGAATCAACCAAACTTTGGCTTCAACCGGAGTATCTTCTATTTTGATAACATTAAGCATTTCTTCACACGCCGACTGACGGAGTTGTGAATTAAGTCCGATAGACAAGCAATAATTTTGCCAGTCTTGTTGAGTTTTTTCACGTTCCTGTAGATTTTCGGACGCTAATTGACTGACCGGCGGCAATGTTTGTTTTGCTATTTCCGTAGCAAAAAGGACGGAAACACTCGTTGCGATAACCGCAAACAGAATTAAAAATCGAATTGTTTTCATAGTTTGTTTTTTGATTAAATTTTTAAAAAATAGGTTTTGACCGAAACTTGAACAGATTGTCAAATTATTGTCAAATTAAAATTAATGTAACCGACTAACATTAGCCGGTTCACTTAAACGCAAAAAATAATAATTTAACTTATTTCTCTACTTATACTCTGTTTACAATTGGAAATCAAGAGATGATGACAAGAGATAATAACGTTTCGCCTGAAATATTGTCAATCTCTTGAGTTCCAATATTACGATAATTCATAACGTTCCGCTGAATAATGACGAATTTTTGTTAAGAAATTTCATAAGTTCCTATTAGTTCGGCTTTTGCGAGGATATGTCCTTGCATTGATTTGAGCAGAGTATTTTTCGTTGCGCCCGGCGCAATATTCAACTCCGCATCAAGAGCGTAAAGTACAAAAAAATAACGATGAACTCCATGTCCTTTCGGCGGATACGGTCCTTGATAACCAATAGCGGAACCCGTTGACCACGAATTTTTGCCTTGTAATGCCCGAATTGGTGCAGTTACAATTTTTTCGCGAATAATCCCTTCCGGCAAATTAGTTAGATTTGGTGAAAGTCCGTAAATGACCCAATGCACCCAAGGCTCAGCGGTAGGAGCGTCCGGATCGTCGCAAATTAAAGCGAGTTCCCGCGTTCCTGCCGGAATATCCGTCCACAAAAGCGGCGGCGAAATGTCTTTACCTGTTCCAGTGTATTGATCTGGAATTCGTTCCAAAATATTAAACGCACTACTTGTTAATTTCATTATTGTTTATTTTAGTATTGATTATTTATGTAAACAGTTACACAATTTTAACATAAGGGAACTTCTAAAAACCACAAATTTATTTTATTAACCACAGAGGACACAGAGAACACAGAGGAAATTTTTAATTGGAATCAAAACGTTATTTAATATTTGACTTTTGATCTAAAATAACTTTATAAAATTAAATTTTTCTT
>JAISNF010000139.1 GCA_031276415.1 Planctomycetaceae bacterium | reverse complement strand
CAGAGAAGAAAATTTTTAAAATTATTTTAGATTAAAAGTCAATTATAATATTAAATAATGTTTCGATTCCAATTAAAAAATTCTCCTCTGTGTTCTCTGTGGTTAAATAAAAAAACGGTTATTAGAAGTTACCGTTAGTTTAATTCATTACCCCAATCAGGAGACTCAATCATGTTAATTTTTCGTACAATTTTATGTTTATTGATTATTTGTTCGGTAACTTACGGAACCGAATCGCTTTTACCGCAGGAACAAATAATTACGTTACCGTTTGCGTCGGATTTGAATATTAATCGTGTTTACGTTGATATTCCTGTAACCGATCCATCAATTATCAAACGGGCGAACAGTTTTGAGATTGTTTTTGAATGCGATCATCCCGATGCTATCGGAAATCTTACGTTTTATTTTCGTAGCGGCAATGGCTGGTATAATTATTCTGGCTGGTATAATTATTCTGTTGCGATAAATGAAGATTTTTCGGACGGAATCAACCGATTTCGTGCGGAGATTTTTCGTTCTCAAAATTTACGCACGGAAGGAACACCGGCACCATTAGATCAGGCGGATACAATTCGTTTTTCCGTTTGGCGCGGAGCATCCTACAACGCAACCGTTAAATTACAAAAAATTCAAATCGTACCTTATTCGATTCTTACCGTTCTTTCCGGTTCCAAAGAAGAATCCGGTTACGGCAAATCGATTATAGGGCGAATGAACCGGATCGGAATTTCAACCGGAATTATTTTTCCAGAGGAAATAACACCGGAACGTTTAACCGATTGTAAGATTGTCGTTTTGCCGCTTAATTCTCAACTGCCGACGAAAACTGTTGCAATATTACAAACATTTGTGGAACGCGGCGGAAAAATCGTTGCGTTTTATCAACTTCCGCCCGAACTCGCTAAAACGCTCGGTTTTGAATCGGGAAAATATTTGAAATCACCCGAAGGCGATTCGGCGTTTGCCAAAATCTGTTTCGAAAAAACGGTTCCATTTGAAAATCTGAACGAAATAAAACAACGATCATGGAATATTGTTACGGCGGCACCGGCAAATTCTTTTCATGCGAAAGTTGCTGGGTGGTGGTATGATGCTGTTGGTCGGAAAACCGAATATCCGGCTTTGTTGTTAAGTGATCGGGGAATGTTTTTTTCGCATATTTTAACCGACGAAGATTCCGAAGCAAAAAATAATTTTCTGCTGACATTGTTTGGACATTTTGATCCGACATTCCGTTATCGTAATATTATTCAAACATGGAGATCGCTTTTCAATATCGGCAATACACAAGGTCGAACCGAAACGCAACGGCTTGAATTGGAAAAAATGTTTCTTGCAAAATTGAAACGCCGCAACTTTGAATTGACGCCGGAATTTTTTCAAACGAATATTGATGAAGTTGTTCTTCGACAATTTGTTCCGAAAATTCAGGAACTTCTTGATGCGCTTCACGAAATCCGGGAGGATGCGATTCGTCAATATTGTGCATCAATTCCGTCCAAAACGCCGGAATTTCGGGCTTGGTGGGAACATGCCGGATTGGGGGCGTATCATGGAGATTGGGATCGGACAATGAAAGAACTTTCCGAAACAGGATTTAATGCCGTGATTTCAAATCTTCTTTGGGGCGGTTCGGCAAGTTACGCCAGTAACGTAATTCCACGAAGTAAAAAATTTGAGCAATACGGCGATCAGGTTGAGCAAGCGATTAAAGCCGGAAAAAAATATGGAGTTGAAGTTCACGCCTGGCAGGTTTGTTATCGGTTGGAGGGTTCGCCGCCGGAATTTATTGAAACAATGAAAAAAGAAGGAAGGCTTCAAAAAAGTTACAGCGAAGTTCTTTACGACAGTAACGAAAAGAATTGGCTTTGTCCGTCGCATCCTGAAAATATTGATCTCGAATGTCGGACGTTTTGCGAACTTGTACAAAAATATCCCGATCTTGCCGGAATTCATTTTGATTACATTCGTTATCCTAACGAAAATTATTGTTATTGCGACGGTTGTCGTGAACATTTTGAGAAAGAAATCGGTTACGAAATTGCGGATTGGACGAAAGATGTTCGCGGTAACGGCGTTCATGCGGCGAAGTATCAACAGTGGCGATGTGATAATATTACGAAATTGGTTGAGCGTGTTTATCGGGAAACCAAAAAAATTCGTTCCGATATTAAAATTTCAGCGGCGGTGTTTTCAAATTATCCTGGTTGCCGCCGTGATATTGGGCAAGATTGGGTTGTTTGGGTTGAAAAAGGTTATCTTGATTTTATTTGTCCGATGGATTACACGGCGAATCTACGATATTTCAAAACGTTAATTAAACAGCAGCAGGAACTTCTTGACAATCGGATTCCTTTGTATCCGGGTATTGGCGCAACAGCAACCGGTATTAACATGACGCCGGATCGAGTTGCGGCGGAAATCGAAATTATTCGGAAACAAAATTTATCAGGCTTTGTGATTTTCAATCTTGATGGTCGAACAATCAATACAATTCCGCCAATACTAAAACTTGGTGTTACCGAAAAGAAATAATAAAGTAACAATTTATTTTCTTAACCGCAGAAAAATGTCCGCAGATTACGCAGATGATCACAGATGATTTTTAAAAATAGACAACAACGAAAATATGAAATAAAAATAAAGTTAAAGCAACAAAAAAATTGTTTGTCTATTTTGTTGTTTCGTATTCTCAAAAGACAATCTGCGATTATTGGCGTAATCTGCAGACTATTTTCTTTTTTCTGTGGTTAACAAAAATAAAGTTGTGGTTTTTAGAGTTCTCATAATCAATTTATGAAAAAGATTGCATTGCTTTTTTCGCATTTACCGAAACATTTATGCGGACAAGACCAACCGATTGTTCAGTTGAAATCGGCAATATCTTTTCTGAAATCTCAAAATGTTACGGCAATAACTTCCGCCGGACAAACGCATTGGGATTGTATTTTAACGGCGTTGCTTAACAACGATATTCCGGTTCATCTGGTTCTTGCCAAGCCGATGACGTTGGAGGAAGTTTCGGAACAGTTTTCGTGCAATTTTGAATCTTGTACAATTACAGAATCGCGGGAAGAGCGTGACCGGTTTATTTGTTTCAATGCGGAATGTGTTTATCCTTTGTGGTTACGTAAAAACGGACATCTTGCCAAAATAACGGCATTATTACCGGCGGAACAAATTGACAAACGTTTTGATTGTTCGTTGTATCGTTTTTCCGGTTCTGCACTTAAATATGTGTTACGTGAACCTTCGGCGGAATTATGTTCATTACCGCACAATTATCTCTGGCATTGGACACGCGGTAAAAACGGCATCTGGGAAGGCGAAACCCGACGCGAATTTTGCAACGATTTACTTGATTCCCGATCCGCTCCGCGTAACGCATTAGCAACACTATGCCGTATTTTACGGGAACGAAAAATCCGTGCCGGTAATTTTCATATCGCCGGCAATATTTCTGTAACTTCTTTTACGGAAAATCATCCGGCGAATTCGGCGATGTTGTTTACATGGCGAAGGGATTGTCAGCGAATGAATTTTGAACCTTATGGAATTGGCATTCCGTGTGATTATGCTTATTCTAAGGGGGGGCGGTTGCTCAAGTATGGAGCCGTTCCCGACTGGGACACGATGCAATCGGAGAACCGATGGAAAAATGAACGCGAATGGCGAGTGCGGGGCGATTTCGTATTAGACGATGAATGTACAAAAAAGATGATTGTTATTGTTCGGAAAACTCATGAAATCGAACATATTCGTACATTTTTTGCAGGACGTATTGTCGCTTACGAACAATAAAATTACAAAAAAAAGAAAATAGTCCGCCGATTATCTGCGTAATCTGCGGACAAGTTTTATTGTTGCGTTTTCATGTGGTTAAGAAAATGGGTTTACTTCTTACATGACATCTCCGAAAGGGAAAATGTACAATAATTCGCCTAGAAAAAATCCGATTTAAACTATCTCACATCGCTTAACCAAAATAAAATGAATCAACTTCTTAAAAATAAAGAAATTACGCTTAACAGTGATACCATTTGAACATTTTGTACCAAACGGCTGAAATATTATTATTGTACCGACTTATTATTTTCACGAACCACTCTAAGCAATTCGGTAAGTTCTTTGACAATATCTGGATATTTTTCCGCGAGATTTTCGGTCTCTGCAATATCAGTACAGATATTGTACAATTGTGGATCCGACGCAATGCCCGATTCGATCAAAAAACCGGCATCGGGTTTTGGCGGTTTACTTTTCGCGGCACCCTGAGTTGCCGGAATCAACTTCCAACCTTTTGAATAAATTGCAAGACCATTACCCTGCTCAACAACAAATTCACGACTCTCGTCTGACTCACCGAGCAATGTCGAAAGCGAATTCAAACTGTCCGGCGCAGCTCCTTCTGGAATCACCTGACCGACAAGTGCCGCAAATGAAGCAAATAAATCAATGTGCGAAACCAAGGCATCTGATACTTTCGGTTTGACCCGATTTGACCAGTGAACAATCAGCGGAACCCTGGTTCCCGCCTCGAATTTACTATATTTCGAACCGCGAAACTGTCCCGTTGGCTTGTGATTGCCAAGACTAACAGCGGAACCATCCGCATAACCATCAAGGACTGCCGGTCCGTTGTCGCTACTGAAAACAATTAGCGTATTCTCAAGAAGATTCAACTCTTCAAGCGTTTTAACGATGGTTCCAACAGAATCGTCAAGTTGTAGAATGACATCGCCTCGAACTCCATGTCCACTTTTTCCTGCAAATTTCGAGTGAGGAACGCGGGGAACATGAATGTCGTGTGTTGCGAAATAAACAAAAAATGGAACATTTTTGTTTGCCTTGATAAAATCAACCGCCTTACCTGTAATGGTTTCTGCGATAGTCTCGTCATTCCAACGAGCCAATTTTCCACCGGACATAAAACCGATTCGACCAATTCCATTGATAATGGTTTGATCGTGTCCATTGATGGCTTTCATGATCAGTAATTCGGGATTCTCCCGACCAGTCGGTTCATTACCGACTTTTTTCCCGTAATTAACTTCAATCGGGTCATTCGGATCAAAATTGGCAATCCGATTATTTTCGACAAAAACACAAGGAACACGGTCTCCGGTTGCAGGAATCAGAAAATTATAATCGAAACCAATCTCACGCGGTCCCGTAATTGTACCATTCCAGTTCGGACCGGTTTTCGGATCACCCAATCCGAGATGCCATTTTCCAACGGCAGCCGTCTTGTAACCGCCTTTCTGTAACATTGAAGCAAGCGTAAAACGATCCGGCGTAATGATTGATCCGGCGTTACCCGGTGCAATTCCAGTTCCTTGCCGCCGCCAAGGATATTCTCCGGTCAGCAAACCATAACGTGATGGTGTACAGGTTGATGATGTCGAATGAGCATTGGTAAACCGAACACCTTGCTTTGCAAGCCGGTCAATATTCGGTGTCGGAATCTCACCGCCGTTACACGAAATATCACCGTAGCCGATGTCATCCGTATAAATCAGAACAATATTCGGCTTTTGCGATGATTTTGATTCGGTACCGGAAACACCTGATACTCCCAATAGAATGAGGGGTAACAGAATTGTCGATAAAACAATCGGAAATCGTTGATAAATTTTCATAATCATATTTTTATAACATTTTTATTG
>JAISNF010000113.1 GCA_031276415.1 Planctomycetaceae bacterium | reverse complement strand
GAACGTCCGCCAGCCCGTGCGTCTTGTGCCGTTACAAACGGCGGATTGATGAAAACAATCCATGTAATTTCCGGATCATTTAATTCGTCACGTAATTTTTGCGGCATTTTCCATTCCGGTTCAAACGGCAATTCGTCTTTATTAAAAAGATAATCCACATCGTCATTCAAATAATCGTACTGAAAACAAGTTGCTGCGGGGAAAATTTTTTTGAGATGATCCGCTTCGCCGGCATGTAACGTTGACAGATAAAGATATTGATAAGATTGTGCGGGCAAATGATATTCCAGATTGCCTGTTCCCGCCGCCATATCCCAAATCCGAAATTTGCCCGATTTATACCAATTTTTCCCCAACACTTTCGTAAGATAATGTATCGCTTTTTGAGCAAACGGAAGCGGCGTATAAAATTCGCCCTCAAATCGCCGTTGACTATCGTCTGTCAAACGGTCAAGTTTCGCATGAATCCCGCTAATCGTTTCTGTATCGTTTACATATTCGTAATTATTCCAAAAATAATCGTAATCTTTTATCAGAATATTTTGCGTTTTAGAATTTCTGTCTTCAAAATTAAAAACGACACGATTATTTTCTTTATCAAGAACGATTCGTTCTTGTTGAATATTGGCGAGAAAATAAAACGATTCTTTATAACCATTGACAATATATTGACCGATAACAGTTTTCCAATGATCAAAAATCGCTTCAAAATTTTCCTCGTTAATAATTTTCTTTTCGCCGAAATCAAAAGTTTGTTGCGCTTTTAACGCATTTTCTAATTGTGTTTTGAAAATTCCGTGATCGCCTTTTTGAATGATTTTGTAACAATGCAACTCGTTGGTTTTCGGTTCTTTAACCAGATGATCGACAAGTTTGGGATCGGGCGAACTCGGAGCTCTTTCCCAATCATAAGCATCGCTTGAATAATAGGACGACCAATCTTTTGTTTCTGTGATAATAGCGTTACACTCGCTTGCCAGACAAAGAAACGCCGGAATCTTTTTTGTTGTTTCGTAAAACTTCAAACGCCGTACATAATATAAAATCTGTCCAAGTGTTGTCGCACGTATTTTAAGATTTTGAATGTTTTTAGAATATTTAAACTCAAATAAAACATTGGAAGTGTAGAGGTCATGTTTATTTTTAGTATCGTAACGAATACCAAAATATTCGGCATAAGCCGCCTTGACCATTTCTTCGGTCGAAGCATTTTTAAGACGGTTTTTGTATTCTTCAAAATTCATTTTTTCACTTTCATTCTGATACAATTTCTCAAATCCTCTGTTCAGAATATTGATTGTTTATCCGGTAATTTAATCGAACTATAATAAATAATAACCGCTCGCAATTTTGTCATATTTCACGCAACAAAAATATGAATTATAATAAATAACAAATACAAAGCGATTAATTATCACACAATCTTTTTTGTTGCAATATTATAAAAAATATTCTTTGAGGTTTTTCTTTTTTTTGTTGCTATATTTTTCTGTTCTTTTATTTGTTCCTTCAATTGTAAATTCGATGTATTCCGTTCCCAAAAAACGCCGTTGGAATAACCTTGAATGGTTTTATTTGTTTCGGCTATTGCGAGGCGTTTTTCCGTCCAGAAACAATATTCTTCGTTTTTTTCAATTCCGATGTATTGTCTGCCGAGTTTTTTGGCGACTACTGATGTTGTTCCCGATCCTAAAAACGGATCAAAAACAATTCCGTTTTTAGGACAACTCGCTAAAATCAGTTTGGCGATTAGTTTTTCGGGTTTTTGGGTTGGATGATTCGTGTTTTCCGGCATTGACCAATACGGAATAGAAATATCGTCCCAAAAATTACCCGGACACGTCAAACGAAAATTACCGTCTTCTGTTTCTTCCCAATCTTTTGGCTGACCATTTTCGCGGTATGGAGCGATAACTTTCCGTTTCTGCTTGACCGCATCCACATCAAAATAATAATCGTTACACATTGTTCCGAACCAAATATCTTCTGTTGCATTTTTCCAGTTCGTTTTGGCACCGCGACCTTTTTCACGTTGCCACGTAATCCTGTTACGAACAACGGTATGTTCTTTCATAATCTGATACAAACAAAACGTACTTTTCCAATCGCCACAAATATAAATTGAACCGTTCGGTTTCAAAGTCGTAACAATTTTTGGAAACCAACTTCGCAAATATTCCAAATATGTTTCGTCATCAGTTTTAGAAAACCGAATGCCGTTGAAATTTTTGTTGAGGTTATAAGGCGGATCAATAATTAACAAATCAACGAATCCGGTTGGTAACCAATCAATAACATTCATTATATCCGCACATATTGTTCTGTTGAGAATCTGTTTCAAGATCAATGCGGATTGAGGATAAACCAATTGTCGTTTGTAATATTCACGTTCTTTATCCGTGATTGTCAATGTCCTGTTTCGCAATGCGTGATTTATTGTTATCATTATACGGTTATAAAAATTGATACAATTATAAATATAAAAATTTGTATTATTTATTTAAATACGATACACAAACAACGATACACAAAAATACGAAATATACAGAACTTAAAATGAATTCTTTTTCCGCATATTCCGTATATTTTGTGTTCAAAAAAAATTTGTGAATGGTTTATTTGATTTTTATATCGGAAACAAAAAAAATAAAACAAACGAAAATTATTTTAAACGTTCAGCGGTTGACCATAAACCGGCGGATGGTGTACTGATAAAGTAAATTTCTTCACCGTCCGGCATGGTGTTGAATCCGTTTTTCAATTTTGCCGGATCGTAATGTTTTATTGTTTCGTTATAATCCGCATAACCGAAATTGACAAGATTCATATCTTCTTTTGAAACATGTCCCGGTGCGTAAATAATTGTGAAACGTCCTTCCGAAGAGCCGTGAATCAAATGAGCAGTTCCAACAGCGAGGTCTTTCAAATCACCGTTTTCAGGACATTCCCGATACAATTTCATTACCTTTTCGGTTCCGACATAACCGTATTTTCGTATCAGAGCATCAATTTCCGGTTGTTCGCCAAAACGCTTCAAACCGGGAGCGATAATCAGTAATTCTCCGTTATCCGCCATCGCTTTTCTGGTACGATAAACGGCTTTGTTGGCAACCCACGTGCTGTAAAATTCGTCGCCCTGCATTACCGCAACAACTTTTTTCAACGGCGGCACCACTGTAATATTTTGTTTTTGTGACGCACGGGCAGCAGCAAGATACGTTTCAACATCTTCTCCGGCATAAACTCCGGTATGAACCAAGTCCCCCGAATTATTGTACGCCATAACTACCTGAAAATAAGCGTCCGGTAAATGTCCCAGAAATTCGGTTTCCGCTTTGTTGTAACAAGCACGAAGCGGCGTGGTTAATGTTCCGAGATTGTTTTCAATTCCGCAACACGCCGCCATCAAATGCGACGCACAAATCATTTCCTTGCCGCCAAGACCAATAAAATAATTTTTGTTATGATTCGCAAAACCCAAAACTTCATGCGGTACAACATGACCAATATTGAGAACAATATCCCATTTTTCGTCAAACAATTTTCTATTAACTGCAACAGGAATTGCCCAATCAGCCTTACCGCCGGAGATTTCCGCAACAAAATCGGCAGGAACTTCGCCGACAATTTTAGAATCTGTACGCCAATTATGTTTAACAATTTTTTCTTCAGGAACAGAACCAAACATCCAACGGTTTTGCTCCGGCGTGTGCGGAACATGTTGACCAAGCGTGGGAATCAGCAAAACATCCGCATCTTTGGCAAAAATTTTGTACAGTTCTTCGGTAATGTAACCGGCTCCGCTGTGAGCGCGGGTAATATCCGGCGGAAGCAACAGAACCCGTTTAGGATTCCTGCAAATCCGCTTTTTCGCCTCATCCGCAAATCGTCCGGCAAGATGGAGAACTTCTTGTTTCGTTAAATTCTTTTCTTCCTGAAACCAAGTCATAATAAATGTTAAATGGAAAAATTGTTGTAAAAATAGTTGTAAAATTAGTAATGGTTGCAAAAAAATTGTTCGTTTTTATGTAACCGCTCACGTAAAATTAATTCAATGATTCATATAAATTGCCTAATATCGCAACAATTTATATTTTGTATATTTTCAATTTACTTTCATTCGCTATTTGCGCAAAATCATTACGCAAAATCATTACGTAAAATCACCGTCGTTACGTAATTTTACTCAAACACTTAAATCTACAATTAGATTCATTTCATTTCATCTTTTATTTTTTGCAGCTGTTTTTTCCAAGCACCTGAATCTGCAAATTTTAATATTTCTCTACGAAAATTTGATACAATTAACTCATCTAATGCTTTATTAATTAAAGCATTTTTATCGGAAATTTTTGTTAAAGCCATCGCTTTTTTGACCAAAGCACCATCCAATTCAAGAGTTATTCGCATTTTATTAAACCTCCATTAGTAATTGTTTAGTAATTGTTTATTTTAATTTTACGTACTAAAAACTGTTTCAATTTTGTTGCAACCAATCGATATTTTCCCATCATCATAGTTGGTTTTAATTGCCGAAAGTTGCAACCTTTCGCTGAAAGGTCGCAACGGTTAAATTGGTTTCGTTTGTTTTGTATTTTTCAAAAACAACGAAAATTTTGAGGACAATTACATTTTCACATTCTGCGAACATTATATTTTCTAGGAACTTCTAAAAACTCAAATTTACTTTTTAAAACCACAGAGACCACAGAATTTCACAGAGAGGAAGTTTTTAATTTTATTTCTAGTTGAAAATAATAAATTAAAAATTAAAGTAAAAAACATATTCAAAAAAAACTCTTAAAAAAATTCCCTCTCTGTGAACTCTGTGTCCTCTGTGGTTAATAAAAAAAACGAGTTATTAGACGTTTCCTTCTGTGGTTTATGCGAACAGAAAATTACATTATTTTTTGATTCCGAAAGTGTGAATTGTTGTACTTCGGAAAGTTTCACCGGGTTTAAGTACGGTGGTTGGGAAATCGGGATTGTTTGGAGAGTTGGGAAAATGTTGAGTTTCGAGGCAGAATGCACTGTGTTTTGTGTATTGATGCCCGAATGCTCCGGTGGAACCGTTCAGAAAATTACCGCTGTAAAACTGAACACCGGGTTCTGTGGTATCAATCCGCATTGTTCGCCCGCTTTTTGGTTCAAACACTTCCGCACAAAGCGTTAATTGTTTCGGTTTCTTCTGGTTGAGAACAAAACAATGATCGTAACCTCCGGCAAAATGTGATCCTTCAATCTGAGTAATCCGTTCGCCGATTTTATGTGGTGTACGAAAATCAAACGGCGTTCCTGTAACCGGTTTCAGTTCACCGGTCGGAATTAACGTTTCATCTGTCGGCAGAAAATGATCGGCGTTAAGTTTTAGAACATGTTCGTGATTTGTGTTTGGCAGATCGGACGAAAAACCGGCAAGATTCCAAAATGTATGATTGGTGAGATTCAAAACTGTTGTTTTGTCTGTTTTGGCGGTATAGTCCATTGTCCAACGATTTTTATTGTCCAGTTTGTAAATTACTGTAACATCCAGTTTGCCGGGATAACCTTCTTCGCCGTCCGCACTGGTGTATGTCAATTCGAGACCGACGTAATTTCGTCCTTTTAACTCTTTAACATTCCAGACAACAGTATCAAATCCTTTGTTTCCGCCGTGCAGAGAATTGGGGTTGTTGTTAATCGGCAGGGAATATTCTTTGCCGTCCAACGTGAATTTTCCTTTGGCAATTCTGTTACCGTAACGCCCTACCAATGCTCCGAAAAAGGGTCTTGTTTTTTCGTATTCGGCGATAGTTTCCAGATTGGCGGAGATATTGGTAGTTTTTCCGTTTTTATCGGGAACATTGAACGAATAAATCACGCCGCCGAGTGAGAGGATTTCGGCAGTGATGCCGTGTCCGTTGTTTAGTTTGAAGATTTCCACTATTTTTCCGTCGGCGGTTTTGCCAAATTCGGCTTTTTCGACGCTCATTTGAGAAACTCCTTGTGGTCTCAGATTACGAAACCTGTTACGGTTGAAAAACTGGGCTGATGTTGATTCTTGTAGAATCAAGAACGAAATTGCCAGTAAAACAAGTAGAATGGTTGTTTTTTTCATTGTTGTGTTATGGGATTAAAAATTGGGGTTGAAAAAAAAAATTGTAACTTGGTGCCGCAGGCATTTGAAAATTTTCCAAAAGGTTCTAACTTTGATTTTCCAAAGAGTGATTTATTGGAAATTTCAAATTCGGCAACGGCAACACGACTGCGAAAACGATTCCTTAATATACACATTCACACAACAATTTCCAGAGGGCAACAAAATGATTTTGTGATTTTGGTAATATTTTTGAGAAACTTCCAAAAACCACAAATTTATTTTTATTAACCACACTTTTATTAACCACAGAGGATACGGAGAAGAAAATTTGTATTTATTTAGTAACGTCTCGGTTTAGTTGAAATTCCGTAATATTTCCTAAGTCCCGCAGGGACTAAGGAAAGTTGATAGTTGAGAGTGGAGAGTTTCGCAATGCGGAATTACAAACGTTTTGGTAATAATTCCGCTTGCGACACTATCAACTATACATTCTCAACTATTAATGAGGTTGTTGGTCAATTTTTCGTAACCGTTCATGGTATTTTTTTATTATTTAATGATTTTGTTG
>JAISNF010000172.1 GCA_031276415.1 Planctomycetaceae bacterium | reverse complement strand
AAACCTTGTTTCTTAAAAATTGCATCCTTAAAAAATAAGGACTTGCAAACGATTTTTCAAATAAAAATTAGGTTTTTAGAAGTTCCCTTAAATAAACTCGTTGCAAAAGATAGATCACTATTACCGCTTATCTAATCGCCATCAAAATTGTTGGCTTTTTTTTGTTTTTTACGGAACATTTGCTGATGGAGTGGGGTTTTTCTTAGTCATGTGGGAGAAGTTGATAACACGACTTCTTATCGTATGTAAATTGTTTAACCTGTTATTAAAAGGAGAAAAACATGAAAAAAGTAATAGGAACAATGTTGTTTGTGTTGGCAGTTGCGATGTTTTCAACCTTTGTTTTTGCCCAGCCCAATGGTCAAGTACCCGGCGGTCCCGGCAATCCCGGTGCTTCCGGCGGAAGAGAACGAAATCGCACTCCGGGCAGTGATTTTGGTTTTGGCAGCGGCGTTATCGGACAGTTGACCAATAACACGGAAATCAAAAACCGATTGGGATTGAACGAAGAACAAGTCAGTAAATTGACCAAACTTTCAGAAGAATTGCGACCGCCAAGACGTGAACGTCAGCAAAGCGGTATACCTTCCCGTGAAGATATGCAAAAATTCCGCGAAGAAGCCGAAAAAAGAATTGATGAAAGTCTGGCAAAAATTAACCAGATTCTCAATCCAGAACAGCAAGAAAAACTCAAAATCTTGCAATTTCAGTTGGTTGGCGGTCTTGATTCGCCGTTTTTGAATGTTCGAAATCTTGAAGTTCTCAATTTGACCGATGAGCAGAAAGCAAAACTCAAGGCAATTAACGAACAACGTTTGGCAGAAACTCGCGAGGCTCTTGAAAAAGTTGATTGGCGAAATTCTAATTCTGAAGAACGCGAAAAATTACGAGCCGAAAATGAAGTTCGAGCAAAAAAATTCGCGGATCAGATTAAGGCAATTTTAACTCCCGAACAAAAAGAAAAGGCTGAAAAATTAACAGCCGAAGCGAAAGAAGTTCAGGAAAAAGTTGGAATTAGAGCCAGAAATAGAGGAGATCGCCGTAACGGAGAAAATCGGGAACGTGGTGAAGTTCGCCCCGATCAGGATTCTTGGCAACCCGGTCAGGGAACAGGAGAACGTAGAAACCAAAATCGACAACCACGCCGTGCCTTCCCGCAAAATGAACAAAAAGAGTAAAATCTAAAACTCGTTCCGGCAAAAATCATTTTCAATTTATTGCCTCGTGTTCGCCAATCGGTACGGTAAAAATATGCCACACCAATTCGTAAACACGAGGTTTTTTCTTGGTAACTTCTAATAACCGGTTTTTTTATTTAACCACAGAAAACACAAAGAAAAGCGTCCGCAGATTACGCAGATAGACGCAAATTAGTTAATAGTTAGTAGTTAATAGTTAGTAGTGAATAGTTCGCAAGCGGAATTATAACCACAACATCAATAATTCCGCATTGCGAACACTATTCACTATTCACTATTCACTAATCTGCGGACTTGTTTTTATTGAAAATTTTATCGTGTTCACTTTTGCTGCTCTTGACCTTGTTCTGTTGTTCGTGTATTCTTAGTCATCGTTTTGAATTTTTCAAAAATTCTGACTTTAGACATTTCCAATTCAAATAACCCCAATTTAAAACCAAAAAGGAACTAACAAATGGGAAGTACAATTGTTGACATTAAGGGACGACAAATTTTAGACAGCCGCGGAAATCCGACGGTTGAAGTTGATGTGAGACTTGCGAATGGTTCGTTTGGACGAGCGGCAGTTCCAAGCGGAGCCAGTACCGGTGTTCACGAAGCACTCGAACTTCGGGATGGCGATAAATCAAAATATCTCGGTAAAGGTGTTCTCAAAGCAGTACAAAATGTTAATGAACAAATTGCCGATGAAATTTGCGGTTACGACGCACTCGATCAAACCGCCGTGGATAAGCGAATGCTCGAACTTGACGGCACTGAAAATAAAAGTAAATTCGGAGCAAACGCTATTCTTGGTGTTTCGATTGCAGTTGCCAAAGCAGCGGCGGATTTTACCGAATTGCCGTTATACCGTTATCTTGGCGGTGTTGGTTCGCGGATTTTGCCGGCTCCAATGATGAATGTAATCAACGGCGGTGCGCATGCGGACAATAAAGTTGATGTGCAGGAATTTATGATTATGCCGCTTGGTTTTTCATCGTTTACCGATGCAATTCGTTGTGGTTGTGAGGTGTTTCACTCTCTTAAAAGTGTTCTCAAAAAGCAAAAATATTCGACCAATGTCGGTGATGAAGGCGGTTTTGCGCCTGATCTTCAGAGCAACGAAGAAGCACTTAAAGCGTTGGTCGAAGCAATTACCAATGCCGGTTATGAACCCGGAAAACAAGTTTATATCGCAATGGATTGTGCGAGCAGCGAATATTACGACGAAAAAGCCAAAACTTACACAATTGACGGTAAACCGTTGAAAAGTTCGGAAGTTGTTGATCTTTTGGCGGATTGGTGTAAAAAGTACCCGATTGTTTCTATCGAAGACGGTTGCGATCAGGATGACTGGGAAGGTTGGAAACTTTTAACCGATAAACTTGGCAAAACTGTTCAACTTGTCGGCGACGATCTTTTCGTAACCAACACGAAACGGCTTCAAAAAGGAATTGACGATGGAATTGCTAATTCAATTTTGATTAAAGTCAATCAGATTGGTTCATTAACAGAAACAATTGAAGCGATTCAACTGGCGCATCGTAACAGTTATTCTTCAATCTCTTCGCATCGTAGCGGAGAGACGGAAGACGCAACGATTGCTGATCTTGCGGTTGCGCTTGGAACCGGACAAATCAAAACCGGTTCGGCTTCACGAACTGACCGGATGGCAAAGTATAACCAATTAATCCGTATTGAAGAAGAACTTGGTAACGCCGCAATTTATGGCGGCATACTTTTTCCAAAACTCAAAGTTCGTGGTTGTTGCTGCTCAAAGAGTTGAGCGGATTTAATTTTTCCCGCAACAAATTCCGCCAATAAAAGGCTGGTGATTGAAACCAAAAAATGTTTGAAAATTGTCCGCAGATGACGCAGATAAACGCAGAAAAATAATCTGTGTTCGTCAGCGAAATCTGCGGACAATTTTATTTTTATTAACCACAGAGGACACAGAGAACACAGAGGAAATTTTTAATTGGAATCAAAACGTTATTTAATAGTTGACTTTTAATCTAAAATAAATTTTTTAATTTTTCTTCTCTGTGATTAAATAAAAAACAGTTTTAGAAGTTGCCTTTTATTTTTCATCTTCATTCACGATAAGTTGTTTTAATTTTTGAAATTGTTTTTTGATGTCAGGTTTGCCGAATAAGGCTGTTCCGGTAACAAAAAGATTGGCTCCGGCTGCAGCGGCTGCAGAAATCGTGGACTCGCCAATACCACCGTCAATAGAAATAATCGCGTTCTCGTTGGCAACACGACGAATCCGTCGTATCTTCTCAAGTACACTCGAATCAAATGTCTGTCCGCCAAAACCCGGCATTACACCCATCGTTAAAATAAGTTCACAATCGTTAATATACGGCAAAATCGCCTCAACCGGCGTTGGCGGATTAGAAACCAGACCCGGCACCGCACCAAGTTTGCGTATCTCATCAAATAACCCGCGCGGATCAGGAGCAACCTCAATGTGAATAGAAAGAAAATCAGCCCCAGCACGACGGAATACCGCAAGATATTTTTGAGGCTCCTGAAGCATTAAGTGAACGTCCAAAAGTAATCGCGTCGAACGACGAATCGCCGAAACAACCGGTACACCAAAACTTAAATTCGGTACAAAATGACCGTCCATAATGTCAAGATGCAATATCCGCGCACCAGCCTCCTCCAAATACCGAATATCTCGCCCCAAATTCGCAAAATCCGCCGACAATAACGATGGATTAATATGCGGTCCACTCCCAATAAATGAAATTATGTCAGTAATATCTGCCTCCCTCAAAATTTGTACCCCAAAAAAGGTACTCTAAAAACTCAAATTTACTTTTTAAAACCACAGAGAACACAGAGAACACAGAAAGGAAGTTTTTAATTTTATTTCTAATTGGAAATAGAAATAATAAATAATAAATTAAAAATAAAATTTAATTTCCATTTAACAATTTTCTCTGTAATCTCTGTGTCCTCTGTGGTTAATAAAAAAAACTTGTTATTAGAAGTTTTCATAACAATAATTTGTACTTCTAACAATTCTAATAATTAATTTTTTTGTTGATTTAAATTTACTCTGATGAACTTCGCCAGTTGAACGGATAAAAACGATTATATCTATTTTCCGGTTGTCAGACAATTATTTTAATCGATAATTTTTAAAACAACTAAAGTCGAATATTTTTCTAATGAAAAAATATGATAAAATAGGATAATTAAAAACGAGGAC
>JAISNF010000002.1 GCA_031276415.1 Planctomycetaceae bacterium | reverse complement strand
GTTGTTTTTTCCGAGCGTTGTGTTACATCAAACCGTAATACAATACGCGGAGCCTATAAATTAACCGCAACCGGTATGAACAATGCGAATACGGATATTGCCGCCGGAACTGGTGGTGCTTTTGACGTAACAGTACAAGGTTGCCTTAATGAGAAGGAAGGAAAGGGTTATAAAACAACAGGTGGTTTTAAACACGATGATCATTTTGGTACACGTTGGGCAGATGGTCGGGGACCTTCAAGTTTTTCAACTATTCTGCCTCCCAATTCACCGAGTTGTTCCGGTACTGTTCTTGATTATAATGCACGGATGATGGTTGCGGCTTCCAGTTATCACAGCGGCGGTGCCAATGTATCGCTTGGCGACGGTTCCGTTCGGTTTATTTCCGAAACAATTAACTGCGGAAATATAACCGCTACAACAACTCCGGTTGCCAGCGGAGCATCGCCGTTTGGTGTTTGGGGAGCGTTAGGTTCGATCAACGGCGGAGAGTCCGCTTCTCCTTAATTTGTAGAACTGCCTATTTTCTTAACCAAAGAAAACGCAAATGATTTTGTCCGCGGATGATTTTTAAATACAAAAATTGTCCGCAGATTACGCAGATTAGTTAGTAGTGAATAGTGTTCGCAATGCGGAATTATTGACGTTGTGGTTATAATTCCGCTTGCGAAACTATCCACTCTCAACTATAATTGGGGCATTCCCAATGTAGCGATGGATTTTAACCCATCGGACAAATGTTTGGACGGGATCAACTATTCACTAAAAAAATTATCTACGTCCATCTGCATAATCTGCGGACAAATTTTTTGTGATAAAAAATAAAGCAGATTGTTACATACAAAACTACTAGACAAAGTTACTCGATAAAATTACATAGATTTTTAGAACGAATTTTCTTTTCCGGGAAATGCGGAAGTGCGGACATCTTCGGCGTAATTTCTGACCGCACTGAAAATCATTGTTCGCAAATCAGCATATTGTTTCACATGTTTTGGTGTTCGGTCTTGCTCCGGTTTGTAACCAAGAAGATCATGAAACACTAATACCTGCCCGTCACAATAAGGACCGGCTCCAATTCCAATCGTTGGAATTTGTAACAGATTCGTTGCTTCCTGCGCCAGTGTCGTCTCAATACATTCCAGCACAATTGCAAACGCCCCCGCCTTTTCAACCGCTTCAATATCCTGAAACAGTTGCTCCCGATCCTTTTCTCGTTGCACAAAATAGCCGCCGGTCTGCCGTATCTCTTGCGGACGAATACCACAATGTCCCAACACAGGAATTCCGGCATCAACCAACGCCGTAATCGTGGACGCACGATTTTTTCCGCCTTCAAATTTTACAGCATCCGCCGAAGTTTCTTTGAAAATTCTCGCCGCCGCACGAACTGCCTCCGCCGCACCGAGTTGACAAAACGGAAACGGAAGATCAACAACAACAAATGACCGCTCCACCGCACGAACAACCATTTCCGCATGATAAATGATTTCGTCAAGAGTTACGGAAAGTGTTGTCGTTTTTCCCTGAACAACATTGCCCAAACTGTCGCCAACAAGCAATAAATCAACTCCGGCATTGTCCAGCAAACGAGCACTCGGATAATCGTAAACCGTCAATACAACAATCTTACGACCCTCCCGCTTAAACGTCCTGATTTTCGGTAATGTAAGTTTAGACATAATAATTTAGTTAATAGTTAGTAGTTAATAGTTAGTAGTTAATAATTAATAGTTAATAATTAATAGTTAATAATTGATAGTTGTTCTTTCCAAAATATTGCAACTATTAACTATTCACTATAAACTATTAACTAACATCAGTCTTCTTTTGCCATGCGAATAACTTCGTCAATAGACGTAATTCCGTTTAGGACTTTGCGCCAGCCGTTTTCGCGAAGAGTCATCATTCCGGTATTTCGTGCAGTTTTCTTAATCTCCTGTGATTGCCGCCCCATACTCGCCATCAGCCGAACCTCTTCCGTTGCAATAAGTAATTCGTAAAGAGCAATTCGCCCCGAATAACCCGTATGACGACATTCACGACAACCAACCGGATGATAAATATCAATTTTTTCATCCAGCATTTTTCGATACGGAAAATCTTTCGGAATTTCCGACGGAATCGGTTCAAACTTTTCTTTACAATGCGGACAAAGCCGGCGCACTAATCGTTGCGCCATAACTCCTTCAACTGTCGTTCCGATCAGAAACGGTTCCACACCCATATCGACCATTCGCGTAAACGCTCCGGCTGCATCGTTGGTGTGTAGTGTACTAAAAACCAAATGACCGGTCAATGACGCTTGAATAGCATTTTCTGCTGTTTCCAAATCACGAATTTCACCAACCAACACCACATCAGGGTCATGCCGCAAAATTGCCCGAAGACTTGCCGCAAATGTTAAACCGACTTTGGTATGAACCTGAATCTGATTGATTCCGTCCAGTTGATATTCTATCGGGTCTTCCGTCGTAATAATTTTCGTTGCTTCATCTTTAATTTCGTTGAGCGCACTATAAAGCGTCGTTGTTTTGCCGGAACCGGTAGGACCCGTTACAAGAATAATTCCGTGCGGTTGTTTAATGAGTTTCAAAAATTGTTCGTAAATATCTTCGTCCATTCCAATACCGCGAAGTGTAAAATCCATTCGGTCTTTATCAAGAATACGCATGACAATCCCTTCGCCATGCAACATCGGAATAATCGAAAGCCGCAAATCAATTTCGCGACCGGAAACTTTCAATTTGATTCGCCCGTCCTGCGGAATCCGTTTTTCAGCGATATTCAGATGCGCCATAATTTTGAGACGACTAACAATAGCAGACTGAAAACGATTGATTTCCGGCGGCATCGGTTGCGTTTGAAGAACACCGTCAATTCTGTAACGAACCTTCATACCGGATTCCTGCGCCTCGATATGAATATCGCTCGCCCGCACTTCAACCGCTTCGATCAGAATTTCATTGACAAGCCGAACAACTGATGCTTCTTGAGCGAGTTGGGCATCGCCGCCTTGATCCCATTCCAATTCGTCAAGAACTTCAACATTATCTTCGGCAACCTGCGCCATAAGCCCGTCAATAGTTTCCGCCCCGACCCCAAGATGCGATTTGATAAGTTTGCCGAGTTCAGTCGGCAAGGCAACAACCGGAACAACTGGTTGACCGGTTGCAGCGGAAACCGCATCCATCGCATGCAAGTCCAACGGATTCGATGTTGCAACTAAAAGTGAACCGTCATCGTCAATTCCAACCGGAAAAATATTGTAACGATGAACCAGTTTCGCAGAAAAACCGTCAAGTACGGAATGTTCAATTTGACTTTTGGCAAGATCAACAAGCCGCAAACGAAGTGTTGCCGCAAGTTCCTGATACGCTTTTTCTTCCGTCCGCACTCCCAACGCAGGAAGAACAGATTGAAGCCGCCCCTCGTTACGCAATGACTCCCGAACAATCTGAAGTTGCGTCAAATTCAAACCAACCACATCATGAATTTCTGTAAATATAATCATCCGACTTTATTTAAAATTGAAACGGTATTGTTCACTTGCCCATTTAACTGTTGTCCAAAAACGGACAAATGGTTTTTGCGACAAATAATCTGTAATCCATTTATTAAATTCTGATAACGAAATATCTGAAAGTTTATCTATGTCCTCTATAAATGTCTCAATAATTTTGTTACGTGCTGATTTAAAACGTTCGGAATTTAAGTTTAGTATTTGAATTGTATCATGGGCGTTTTGATTTTTTCCGATTACTTGACCGCGTTCTGAAAAGGTAAATAAATCTTCACAGTTTTCATCCAACGGAGAAACCAAAATTACATTTTCGTCTTTTTTCTTACCACACGATTGAACGTAATTACAACTACAAAAAAGATTTTCATAATTTGAAATGAGATGAGCAAATTCTGATTTTCCTTTTGGTTTCAGATGTTCTATATGAGAATTATCCATCGTAATTCGTTCTTCGCAATAGCAACAAATTTCTCCTTGTTCAGTCAAAAGTAAGTTTTTGATTTTTTGTTTAAGTTCTTTTGCTTTATTATCGGAATTATCAGCATTCCAACCTCCCCGTCTTTGCCAACGTTTAAAAAGATTTTGCGTATTTTTGTTATTATTTTTGATGATATGTTTCATTTTCCGAGTTTTTCCTTTCGATGAATAAGTAGTTCGATTTTCGCATATTCTGGAATATCTTTTGCCTTTATTTCCAATTCGTTTTTAAGACTTTGGGCTTCGCTAAGATTACCTTTATCAATAGCATCAAAAATCCGGTCAAGTTGTTTATCAACAAATTCGTTGCGATTATTCGTGTTCATAATATCCGGCAAAATAACTCCGGTTGTTTGTCCAAATATTTCATAACTTGGCGAAAATGCTTCAATTCCATCTTTACTATCCGTTAAAACAATAACATTTTCGCTACGTATTTCACCGAGAATTTGCGGGGAATGAGTTGAAACAATAAATTGGCAATTCGGAAATGTTTCTGTTAATT